>CAZLDF010000244.1:0-2742 GCA_964558095.1 uncultured Isosphaeraceae bacterium
TGGCGGCGACGGTTTCGCGGACAGCGACTTCGAACTGGTCGATTTCATAGGGCGGCTTGAGTCGGATTTTCTCCGCCGAGGCGAACATGCGCTTCAGGTGCGAGCGCAGCTTGAAGATGCGGCCGTCATAGACGCGGATGCCCTCGAAGCACCCGTCGCCGTAAAGCAGGCCGTGGTCGAAAACGCTGAGGACGGCTTTGTCGGGGGGGACGAGATTGCCGTCCAGCCAGACGCGCTGGGCGGTCGTGGCGGGCTTGCTGTGGATCGTGGCGGCGGGTGTCGTCGTCCTGGTGGAAGCCATCAGTTCTGCGCCATGAGGGGAGAATGCCTGAGTCGAGCGATGAGAATCGAATGATCCAATGCGAAAGACAGCATGCATGTTCAATCGCGGCCGAGAAGCGACTGCATCGCCTGCGCGATGTTGGGGTGCTGGAAAGTGTAGCCGAAATGCTGCAGGCGACCGGGGACGACGCGGCAGCTCGCCGTCGCGTACTTCGCGACTTCGCCCATCAGCAGCCGCAGCGCGAACTTCGGCACGGGCAGCCAGCAGGGGCGATGCAAAGCGCCGGCGATTGCGGCGGCGAAATCGCGACCGCGCACCGGCTGGGGCGACGTGACGTTGACGGGCCCGCTGACGGCTTCGGTGTCGAGCGCGAAGCCGATGCCGGTGATGATGTCCTCCCAATGGATCCAGGAAACATACGCATGCCCGTTGCCGATGGGTCCGCCGAGGAACAGGCGAAAGGGCAGGGCCATTTTGGGCAGCGCGCCTTCGCGCGAGTCGAGCACCACGCCGAAGCGGGTCTTGACGACGCGCACGCCGAGTTCGGCCGCGGGATCGGCGGCGGCTTCCCACTGCACGCAGAGCTTCGCCAGGAAGTCATCGCCGGGCGGCGAGGCTTCGATTGCGGGCGTGTCGCCCGAGTCGCCGTAGTACCCGATCGCGGATGCGTTGACGAGCGTGCGCGGGCGAATGTCGGCGGTGCGCATGGCGTGGATGACGTGGCGAGCGCTTTCGACGCGCGAGGTCAGGAGTTCGCGTTTGTACGAATCGCTCCATCGTTTGTCGCCGATGCTCGCGCCGGCGAGATTGACGACGGCGTCGCAGCCGTCGATGGCGCGTTGCCAGTCGCCAGCCTGCGCCGGGTCGCCTTCGATGACGTGCAGGTTTGGGGAATTCAGATGCGCGAAGCGTTGCGCTGCCTTGGCGGCGCTGCGCGAGAGCGCCCGCACCTCGTCGCCGCGCTGCAGCCGGTCGGCGGCGAGATGTGTGCCGATCAATCCCGTCGCGCCTGTGATGAAGATGCGCATGGCGCGGTGGAGTATAGATGGAAGTGGGTGAAGGGGTGAACCCTCGCACGCCGGATCTGAGTCTTCGAAGGTCCGGGTGATTTGGAGACTTGGTGATCTAGTGATTTGGTGAAATCTCGGGTCGGTTCCCGCAAATCAGAATCGAACCGCGCTGCGGAGGACCGCGTCGATCATTTGCTGCGTCAGGCGGCCCGTGAAAGTGTTCTGCTGGCTGACGTGATAGCAGCCGATGATCCGCACGCCGCCTGCGTCGAACTCGGCGGCGTGCGCGAATCGCGGCTTCGGCTTCGGCAGCTTCACGCCACAGGATTCAAGCATGCTCAAACCCGCGTTCCACGCGATCGCGCCCAGGCACAGCACGACGCGCGGCCGCAAGACCTGGAACTCCTGCGCCAGATACGGCGCGCAGTTGGCGAGCTGCTGCTTCGTCGGCTTGTTCGCGGGCGGCGCGCAGTGAATCGCAGCGCTGATGTACACGCCGGCCAGCTTCAACCCATCGCCGCGCTCGACCGATTCCGCCTGATTCGCCAGTCCCGCGCGATGCAGGGCCGCGTACAGAAAATCGCCCGAACGATCGCCGGTAAACATGCGGCCAGTGCGGTTGGCGCCGTGCGCGCCGGGTGCGAGACCGACGATGAGAATCTCCGCGCGATGATCGCCGAAGCCCGGCACGGGCCGCCCCCAGTATTGCTCATCTGCGTGCGCTCGCTTCTTGCGCTCCGCGACCTCGGCGCAGTAGGCGCGCAATTCCGTACATCGCCGGCAATGCGGGATCGTCCGCTCGACCTGCGCCAGACTGTGTTTCGTCGTCGATCTCGCCGCGGGCATCAGCGCGGGATCTTACGCTCATCCGCGTGGGGCTCGTGCGGCGCGTCGGCGTTGGCGAACGCATCATCGACGGCCGCGGGATCGATCGGCGTCAGGCTCATCCCGCCGACCGCGTCGAGCACCAGTTCGAACACTTGCCCCGGCCTGACCGGCTTGTACACCGCCTCGCCCTGCGCGACGCGCACGCCCATTTCGCGCGCCAGCTTCCAATCGGACGCGATCTCCCAGAAGCTTTTCCAGAGCTGCATTTCGAATCGGCCCAGCTCGCCGACCGCATACGCCGGCGGGACGGCGCCGGGCGTGTCGATCACGAACCCTTCGATCGCGGGCATGCGATCGGAATACACGCGGCGAAGCAGCAGCAACGTGCGGCCGCGGAACGGGTCGCCCTGCGCGACGTGTTCGGCGTCGAACTTGACGGTCCAGCCGTCGATGAAGAGCACGTCGCCGGGGATGGTGAATGACTGGCGGCCGATTTCGCCGCCGGCGTCGTCGAGTTCGATGAGTTCGAGGTCGGATTCGACGGTGTGGCCGAGCGCGGAATCGGCGAGGTCGCGCTGGGCGGTGATGCGGACGTGCGCGACGCGGCGCGAGCGGCCGAGG
>CAZLDF010000245.1:0-17066 GCA_964558095.1 uncultured Isosphaeraceae bacterium
GGCTCACGCCGGTTCGGCTCTCATCGATGAGGATCGTGTAGAGGTGGTGGGCGTGGCGGCTTCCAGGAGGCTCCTCCGCCGGACGAGTGACGGGGAGGCTCTCGAAGGCGCGCTGGTACTGCTTCCAGATCTCCCGCCGGCGCGTCCAGTTCCGCTCGACGCGCGCGAGCTGGTGGATGCCGAGGGCGGCCTGCAGGTCCATCATGTTGTACTTGAAGCCCGCCTCGACGACCTGATAGTGCTTGTAGCCCTCGTCGGCGAAGCGCTTCCACGCGTCGTGGCTCAACCCGTGGAGGGCGAGAGTCTTGAGTCGCGCCGCATCCTCTTCGCGTCGGGCGAGCACCATACCGCCCTCTCCCGTCACCACGTTCTTCGTCACGTAGAAGCTGAAGCAGCCGAAGTCGCCGAACGTGCCGGTTGCTCGGCCGCGATACTCGGTTTCGATGGCGTGCGCGCAGTCTTCGATGACGCACAGGTTGTGTCGCCGCGCGATCGACATGATCGCGTCCATCTCGCACGGCCGGCCGGCGAAATGCACGGAAAGAACGGCGGCGGTGCGCGGCGTGATGGCCGCTTCGATCGCTGCGGGATCGATGTTCATCGTTTGCGATTCGACGTCGGCGAGCACGGGCGTCGCGCCGGCGTGGATGATCGCGTTGACGGTGGCGCAGAACGTCAGCGGAGTGGTGATGACCTCGTCGCCGGGACCGATCCCCGCCGCGAGCAGGCTCAGGTGCAGCGCCGCCGTGCAGGAATTGACCGCGACCGCATGCGGCGAGGCCTTGTACCGCGCGAATTCGCGCTCGAACCGCGCCACCTTCGGCCCCGTCCCCAGCCAGCCGCTGCGCAGCGTCGCGTTGACTTCATCGATCTCGGCCTGCTCGATCGCCGGCGAACCGAAGATGAGGAACGAATCGCGCTGAGGCGCTGCGAGGCCGATGAATGGAGATTCGATCACCGAGTCGGTCCTTTCCTGCATGATGTGAGAAATCTCACGCCGCGATGCGCGTGGGGTCATTCTCCATCGCCAGCGACTGGCAACAGCCGACGATTTCGTCCATTTGCCGCTGGGCGGCCGCGAGCACGTTGGGCAGCGCTTTGGCGAGCGCCGCCCGCGCCCGATCGCGCTGCTCGAACGATCGCCACACGGCATCGACCAGCGCATCGGTGTCGCATCGCCGCGGGTCGCACACGTGCGACTGCATGTCGCACGTTTCAAACACGCCGGCGGTCTTGCCGCTGTAGGCGATCGCGGCGCAGGGCACGCCGCTGGAGAGCGCCGCGATGGTCGAGTGCATGCGCGTGCCGCACATCCACGCGGACCGCGCGATGACCCACTTGGTTTCGAGCGCGCCGTAGTGCCGCGGCAGGACGAACAGCCGGTCGCGATGCTTGCCGTCGAACGACCGAACGAGCTTCGCGGCGGCATCGTCGTCCGATTCGTGGTCGCCGGCGGCCGTGTGCACGTGCGGCGTCAGCAGTACTCGCATGTCGGTCTTTCTGGCCAACCGCGAAGCGATCGAACGGACGGCCGCGGGGTAATCGGCGCGCAGGCCGTAACTCCGCCGCGCCGCATCGGGCTGGTTGTAGAGCAGCCCGCTGACGTTCATCGCCACGCGCTGTTCACGCGGAACGTTCAACCAGCCGGAGATCGGCCCGCGATCGACTTCCCGCGGTGGCTCGGCGCTCAGGCCGAACGCAAGATCGACTCCCTGGCGGTGCCTGGCGTCGTCGAACGCCTCGCCGAGCATCTCGCGAAGCAGCCCGACACCCGCCGCGTCGCGCGACCAGACAGCGTGAGCACTTCGGAGAATTCGCACCGCAACCTCGCGAGCCGAAGGATTGTCGAACGGCCCGATGGTCTGCGGCAGGAGCACGAGCGGAACTTGCTGCTCGATGGTGATGAGCTTGGGCAGGGTCATGGAGCGAAAGCGAGTCGGGCCGTAGAGGTCGGTGAAGCTGTCGCCGCCGCTGACGTCGAGCACCGCATGGGCGCTTCGGATCGCTTCGATGACTTCGTTGCCCATGCCGCCGAGGCGTCCGCGTGCGCGGATGTTCCAGAAGTTGTCGCCGCGATAGAGGCGCCGGGAGTTCACCGCGCCAAGTCGATGGACGGCGTGCGAGCGACCGTCGATCGTGACGCCGTCGATGCGCAGTCCCCGGCCGTGGTCGAACACGGTGAGATGCGCATCGGGCACGCGGCGAAGAACGCCCAGCACCACGGCCAGGCCCAGCGCGGTCACGCCGTGATTGCCGGTGTCCGGTCCGCCGCCGAAGAGGCACACCCGAAGCGGCGTGCGGCCGGCTCGTTGCGCTTTCGCGATGGAATGCGACGCCGGGCGTGCGAAACTGTGCGATGTCGCGTTCACGTTGCTGATGGAGCGGGGCTGATTGGGGGGACCGAACGGGGGGGGGGGCCGATTATGGCCGGGCTTCGCCTGCGTCGCGCGCACCTCGGTGCACCAACCTGGCCAGGAAAGCCGTGTCACCCGCGGCGGCGCTGTTCGCCGCACGCGCGGGGAGATGTATTCAGCCGATCAGTCCACCGGCTGAAGCAGGCTGATGTCGATCTCCAGGCTCGTCGCCCGGCCCAGCGCCTGCACCTGCAGGACCAGCCGATCGGCGCAACCGGGTTCTTCCTCGATCAAGCCTTCGATGTCGCGAAAGGGGCCCGCGGTGACGCGCACTCGCCGGCCTCTGGTCAAAAACGAATACGGATGCAGTTGCGCCCCGCCGTCGAGCGCTTTGCGAATCTGCCGCACTTCATGCTCGAACCGGTTCTGGTCCGCCACGGGGATGACATTCGCCACGCGTCCCGTTGCGATGGCCAGGTGCGTCGCTTCGCGCGGCCCGCTGAGGAACACGTATGACGAGAACAGCGGCAGTTCGACGCGGCGCTTGCGATGGCCGTAGAACCGCACATGCGCCAGCAGCGGCAGGTACGTCGAGAAGCCTGCGGCGTTGAGCGCAGCCGCCACGGCCTTCTCCTGCCGGCTCTTCGTGTGCAGCACGTGCCAGCGCGCGTCGCCCGCGGTCAATTCGATCGCGCGGCGCGAGAAGCCGCCTTCTTCGATGACGCATGACCCGCGGATTGGTTCACTGAGGCGCACCATTCTCGAGCTCAAGAGTCGCCGCGGCGACCCGGGACCGATAAACCTCCGCCTGCCGCGGAGCCGCGTGCCGCCAAGGGACTTCGCGGTCGCTGCAGGTTGCACCGTCCGTATCGGTCGATTCGACCGCGCGGATGATTCCACTTCGCCGGTTTCTGCCACGTGGGAGGCGCACGAGCTCGTTGAAGGCGAGCGATCGGTCGGACGCAGCGACGCCGGGGATGCACTCGCACAGCGTGGAAACGGCGGGTCTTATCGGACGGTGTCAGTGTGTGGCAACAACCGCCTGAAGCGTGCGCTTCACCCTGGCGCCGCGGTCACCGCGCGTGAGCCTCGGCGATGATGTGCATGACCTGCGCTCCGATCGTCGCAAGCTTGAGTTGTTCGCGCACCTGATCGTCCGAGACCAGCCGCGCGATCTCCGCGAGCGTCGCGAGATGTCCCTCCGGGTCGCCCGCCGGGCTGATGACGAGAAAGACGAGCGTAACGGGGGTTTTGTCGGCGGCGCCGAAGTCGATGCCGCGCGGGGCCAGCCCGATGACGCACGCGCGGTCATTGAGCGCGCGGGCATACGTGTGCGGCACGGCGATGCCGGAGCCCAGGGCGGTCGGAAACGCCGTTTCGCGCTCCAGGAGCTCCGCCACCGTTTGCTCCCGCGGCAGCGAGGGAAAGACGCGCACGGCCGCCGCGACAAGGTCTTCGAGCAGCTCCTTGAGGTTCGTCGCCTGCGTCACGACGACCAGGTCCTCGCGCAAGCTCGACGGCAGGTATTCCAGGCGGCGGCGGAGATACAGCGTGGTTCCCTCGGCGGGCTGTTTCGATTCAGGCAGGTCTCGCGGCTCGAACGTCACCGTCGTGCCGCTGAGCGTCATCAGCGCGATGGAGCGTTCGTCCATGTCGCGTGGGAGTTTGGTGCTGATGAGCGTCATCGTCTCGCCGCGCTGCAGTTCGGCGCTGAGCAGCGTCGGTCGCGGGAGCCTGGTCCAGATGCGCCGGCCGATTTCCTCGTGGCGCTCCTGGTCGCCGCGCTCGCCCATCGCCGCGGCGTATTGAAAGACGTGTTCCGCGCCGACGACGGTCGCCCAGCGCTGGCAGAGCACCTGATTGAGGTCTTCGTTGTCGGTGATGGCGAGCACGTTGCCCACGCCGCGAAGTTCCGATCGATCGTAGAGCGAGGTGTCGCGCGCGTCGGCGGCGATCGCACGCAGGCCCTCGCCGAGCGCTTCGCGCACGGCGCGCGAGTTCGAGTCCACGACAATGGCCGCGGTGGCCTGATCGCGCGACAGGAACGCCGCGACGCGGCGAGCCAGCGCGTGCGCGCCGACGATGAGCCAGCCCGTCGGCCGCACCGTCTGCACGCCAAGCCACTTCGCCAGCGCCCCGGCCGACAGCCCCTGCAGCACGACCGTCGCGAGGATGACGGAATAGGTGAAGGTTTCAATGAAGCGCTGCGGGTCGGGGATGCGAAGCTGGATGAGCGAAGCGACGGAAGCGGCGACGATGCCGCGCGGCGCGACCCAGCTCAGAAACGCGCGCTCCCGCGGTTGCAGGTCCGAGCGCCACGCCGAAGCGAACACGTTCGCCGGCCGCACGATGAACATCACCGCGGCGACGGCCAGCGCGCCGCGCCAGCCGAAGGCCTCGAACTGGTCGAATTTCAGCCTTGCCGCCAGCAGCATGAACAGCGTGCCGATCAGCAGGTCCGTCAATTCCGCCTTGAACTCGCGCACCTTGCGAAGCTGCTGTGGCTTGAGCACGCCGACAAGAAAACCGGCGACCGCGACGGCGAGCAATCCCGCCTGGCTCTCGATGGCGTCGGCGGCGCCGAAGACCGCCACCGCGCCGCTCAGCGCGAACACGTTGATCATTTCGTCCGGCACGAACCGGATGCGCATCAGCCACGCGATCGCCACGCCGCCCGCGATGCCGACCCCAAGACCGGCGGCAACGCGCACCGCGAAATTCAGCACTGCGATCTGCCCGCCCTCGTCGCGCAGCACAAGTTCGTAACACAGCAGCGCGCAGAACACGCCGATCGGATCGATCAGCACGCTCTCCCAGTGCAGGATGTTGTGAAGGCGGGTGCTGACCCGGATGCGCTTAAGCAGGGGCGAAATGACCGTCGGCCCGGTCACGATGATCAGGCTGCCCGCGAGAATCGAGTTCTGCACCGACTGCTCGCACAGCGCGAAGACCGCCAGCGACGACAATCCCCACGTCACCAGCACGCCGATCGTAAGCAAGCGCTTGATGACGCCCGAGGCGCTGCGATAGCCCGCGGCGTCGAGCGTTAGCCCGCCCTCGAACAGGATGACGCCGACGAAGAGCGAGACGATGACTTCCAGCCCCGGGCCGAGCTGCGAAGGGTCGAACACGTCGAAGCCCAGGCGTCCCAGGCCTTCCGGTCCCAGTGCGATGCCGGCGACGAGCAGGAGCACGATCGCGGGCAACTGCAGCTTGCGCGAGACGATGACGACCATCACGCCGACGAAGATCGCCAGCGAAATAATGAGCAGCGCCTGATGCGATTGGCCGGGTGTGGGCATGTCGAGCTGCGCGTTTGTTGTGCGGGGCGTCGTTCCAGCAGTTCGGAATCCACCCAGCGTACCAACCTCTGGTCGAGCCGCGCGCGGTTCGGGCTTTGGCGACCGCCCGCGTTCGGGCCGACTTGAGCGCCGGATGGTATCGTCCGCACATGCAGCTTGAGCCGTTCCTGCGCCCGGAGTTGACGTTGGTGCTCGGGCCGGGCAGGGAAAAACACGACGTGTTCAGAAGCCTGACCGAGGCCGCCGTCACGGTGCTGCCCGGTCAGGACGCCGAAGCGCTCGCGCGGCGACTGAGCGACCGCGAGGCGCAGTATTCGACGGCGACGGCTGAGGGCGTCGCGTTCCCGCACGTACTTTCCAGGGAGTTCGCGCAGACCGCCGTCGTGACTGCGCTCGTGCCGGGCGGCGTGCGCCTCAGCGACCGGGCGCCGGCGGCGTGCGACCTCATCTTCTGCATGTTCGGCAACGCGGATCAGCCGTGGATGCACGTGCTGCTGCTGGCGCGCATGGCGCGGCTGGTTCACGCGGCGGCCGTCCGCGAGCAGCTTCGCCGATGCACCACGCCGCGCGAGCTGTTCGACTGCGTGTTGCGCGAGGACCGCAACCTGGCGTGAGGCATGGAAGCTCCTGCATCGATCCAAGATCTGCAATCTCTGCCGCGTGTGCGAATCATTCCAACAGCCGTGGTTGGTTCGGGGTGACCGATAAACTGCGGCGGCGCGATCGCGACGAGGGCGTTTTCTGCCGCCATCGATGCCGCTGCGACCGCAGGTTCATCTCAACTCGCGCTTCCCTTGGCTGGAAGTCGCGATACATTGCACTTGACGGCGGCGCCGGGGCTCGAATCGGGCGGGCGCCATCGCGACGGTTGGCTTCGTGGCCATAATTCAAGACTTGAAAAGGAGCGGCCGGCTCGCGGCCGCGGCAGATGCCCCTTTTTGACGACATCAACATATATGGCTGGAGGCCCGGCATCGGCGACGCGACGATCGCCGGGTGGCTGACGGTTCTCTGCTACTGCGCCGCCGCGTTTCTCTGCCGCCGCCGCTGCGTGCGCGTGCGCGCCATCGACGTCCGAACGACTTTCCGCCCCGGCGTGTTCCTTTGGAAATCGCTCGCGGTCGTCTTCATCGCGCTGAGCGTGAACAAGATGTTCGACCTCGCGTCGGCGTTCACGGCGATCGGTCGCAAGCTGGCAGCCGATGAAGGCTGGTACGACGAGCGGCGGTCGGTGCTTGTGTGGGTGGTGCTTGCGATCGGTCTGGCGGCCGTGGCGGCAGGAGCGATGGCCTTTCGGTTGCGCCGCCGCGCTTCTCGCCGCGCGAAGGTGGCGATTGCGGGCATGGCGTTTCTGATGGCGTTCATCGCCGCGCGGGCGTCTTCGTATCACGATTTCGAAGCGATCCTGGGACTTCGCGTCGCGGGGCTGAAGGTCAACTGGGTCGCGGAATGCCTGGGGATCGCGGTGGTCGCGCTCGCCGCGGCGTGGAACGGCCGGCTTCTCAAGCAGAGCGTCTGACCGAGTGGCGACTGTTGCCGGTTCGGTATCGATTCCTCGGCCCCCCGTCATTTGAGGCCGAAGAATCGATCACGGGCCAGACGCCCGTGCCAATTTCAGGGCGAAAGCAGTTCGCGACAACACGCCTCGGTACAGTCGGCCAGCGCTGTGACGTCGTAGCCGCCTTCGAGGACGAGCGCGATGCGCCCGTCGCAGGTACTGTCCGCGATGCTTCGGACCATCTGGCAGATGTGCGAGAAGCCGTTGGTGGTCACGCGCATTCCGCCGAGCGGATCACACTGGTGTGCGTCGAAGCCGGCGGAAACGAGCACCAGTTCGGGCGCGAAGTCTTTGGCGCGCGGCAGGAGGTTCTGTTCGAAGACGCGAGCATACACGTCGTCGCCGCTGTGGGGGGGCAGGGGCACGTTGATGGTGAATCCTTCGCCTTCGCCGATGCCGCGCTCGTTCTCGCGTCCCGTTGCGGGATAGAAGTTGCCGCCTCGGTGGACGGAAAAGAAGAGCACGTCGGCGCGCGATTCGAAGATGTGCTGCGTGCCGTTGCCGTGGTGCACGTCCCAATCGACGATGAGCACGCGGCGGCAACCGAGTTCGGCGATCGCGTGCGCTGCCGCGACGGCGACGTTGTTGAAGACGCAGAAGCCCATCGCGCGATCGGCCTCGGCGTGATGCCCCGGCGGGCGGACCAGCGCCCACGCGGCGGTCGTCTCGCCGCGCATCACGCACTCGACCGCGCCGACCGCGGCGCCGGCTGCGAGATACGCCGCGTCGATGCTGTGCGGGGAAACGATCGTGTCGGCGTCGAGCGCGAGGCTCCTGCCGCGGCAGGCGTCCATCGCATCGACGTGGTCGGCGGTGTGGACGCGAAGGAGCTGCTCGCGCGTGGCGGGCGTCACGTCGCGCCACTCGATCCGATCGTCATTCAACGATTGAAGTCTCTCGATGATCGCGGCGAGTCGTCGCGGTGATTCAGGATGATGCGACCCGGGATCGTGCGCGCGCATGCGCGTGTCGGTGAACAATGCCACGGTCTGGCCGAGGGGTGGGGTCATCAACCGGCGATGGTAATCGCGTCGGACCAATCCCGAACAACCGGTGATCTCCCCGCCACCAAGTTCCCCTTTCGCGGTATAACCCCACAACCCTTGGCCCCAACCTTGACGAGGAGAACCTCTCAATGCCTTCGCCCATTCACTTGATTCGGGTCGCCGGTCTGATGATCGTGGCCGCCGCCGCCATTGCCGCGCCCGCGAGCGCACAGGTTTCGCCCGCCGCGGGCATGCTGCGATATCCCGACGTGAGCAAGACGCACGTCGTTTTCGCCTACGCCAACGATCTGTGGCTGGTCGATCGCGAAGGCGGTCAGGCGACCCCCCTTGTCAGCCCGCCGGGGCAGGAGCTGTTCCCCCGGTTTTCCAACGACGGCAACACCATCGCCTTCATGGGCAGCTACGAGGGCAACTTGGATCTGTACACGATCCCCGTCACCGGCGGCATCGCCACGCGGGTCACGCATCATCCAGCGGGCGAGTTCCTCTCGGCGTGGGTCGGCGCCGACAAGCTCATCTTCACCTCCGCCGGCATGTCTGGACTCGGCCGCATGGGCAAACTCTTCACCGTCTCCACAAGCGGCGGCCTGCCAGAGGCGCTGCCGGTTCCCTACGGCGCGCTCGGAACCATCAGCGACGACGGCGCGTGGCTCGCCTATACGCCGCACTCGCGCGACCAGCGCACGTGGAAGCGCTATCGCGGCGGCATGGCCACCGACATCTGGCTCTTCAATCTCCAGACGAACGAATCCAAAAAGATCACCGACTGGGAAGGCACCGACTCCATCCCGATGTGGCATGGGAAGAAGGTCTATTACCTGTCCGACGAAGGCGAAAGCCATCGCCTGAACATCTGGGTCTATGACACAACCACCAGCCGGCGCGAGCAGGTGACGCGCTTCAGCGAATACGACGTCAAGTGGCCTTCGATCGGGCCCGGACCCGACGGCGGGGGCGAGCTCGTCTTCCAGAACGGCCCGCGACTCTATCTGCTCAACCTGCGCAACAACCAGTCGAACGCGATCGCGGTCACGATCCCCGGCGACCGGCCGAAGCTTCGCCGGCAGTCCATCAACGCGGCGGACTTCATCGCGGGATGGGACATCTCGGCGACGGGCAAGCGCGCGGTGGTCGAGGCGCGGGGCGACGTGTGGACGCTCCCCGCCGAGAAGGGCATGTCGCGCAATCTCACGCGCACCGACGGCGTGGCCGAACGCATGCCCGCGTGGAGCCCCGACGGGCGCTGGATCGCCTACCTCTCCGACGCCACCGGCGAGTACGAACTCTACATCACCCAGTCCGACGGCCGGGGCGAAACCAAACAGCTCACGACCGACGGCGGGCCGTACAAATACAACCCGCAGTTCTCGCCCGACTCCAAGCTCATTTACTTCTCCGACAAGACCGGCGCGATGTGGCTGGTGACGATCGAGACCGGCGAGAAGAAGCAGATCGACTTCAACGCCGGCGCCGCCAACGGGCCGACCGGCGCGAACTTCTCGCACGATACGCGCTGGCTGACCTATTCGCGCATCAACGACGTCACGCTCACGCCGTCGATCTGGCTTTACAACATTGAGACCGGCGAGAAACAACAGGTCACCAGCGACATGTTCGCCGACGGCAGCCCGGCCTTCGACCGCAAGGGCGACTATCTCTATTTCGCCAGCACTCGCAGCGTGGCGAATCCCGAATACTCGGCGCTCGACACGACGTTCATCTACGAGAATGCGCAGGTGCTGCTTGCGGTGCCGCTGCGCGAAGACATCGATTATCCCTGGGCCGCTGAGAGCGATGAAGAAGAATGGAAGGATGAAGAGGCGAAAGAGGAGGACGGCGCCGCCGAGAATGGCGACGCCGAGGACGCCGACGACGACGGCGACGCCGACGAAGCCGACGCCGAGGATGACGATGCCGACGACGAAGACGCCGCCGACGACGACGAACAGGACGACGAAGATGAAGGCGACGACGAGAACGGCGACGAGGACGATGACGAAGAGGAACAACCCGCCAAGCCCGACGACGGCGTGAGCGGCACTTACGAAGGCGAATTCTCCGGCACGATCCAGGGCCAGCCCATG
Organism: uncultured Isosphaeraceae bacterium; assembly: GCA_964558095.1. GTDB lineage: Bacteria > Planctomycetota > Phycisphaerae > Phycisphaerales > SM1A02 > CAZLDF01. The sequence continues at coordinate 10,306 of CAZLDF010000245.1, forward strand.
CCGCCGGGCATGACCTTCACGATCGAACTCACGCTCAACGACGACGGCTCGCTCACCGGCTCCGTCACCGTTCCGATGGGCTCCGGCACCATCAAGGGAACCTACGACAAGGCCACCGGCGAATGCTCCGGCGAAATCGAAACCGATTCAGGCGACACCGCCACCTTCACCGGCACGGTCAAGGACGGCTCGCTCAAGTGGGAAGTCACCTTCCAGGGCGAGAACGTCACGCTCAACGGCGAGCGCACGAGCAAACCCGAAGAAGACAAGAAAGACGAGAAGTCCGACAAGCCGCGCGAAGTCGTCGAAATCGTCTTCGAGGGATTCGAGCGCCGCGCGATTCAGCTTCCCGTTTCGTCCGGCAATTTCGGCAACCTCGCCGTCAACGACAAGAACCAGCTCATCTATGCTCGCTTCGGCGAGGGCGGGGGCGGCATCAAGCTCTTCGACCTCGACGACGACAAGAAGGAAGAGCAAACGGTCGCTGCGGGTTCGGGCTTCGGCATCTCCGGCGACGGAAAGATGCTGATCGTTCCCACGGGCAACTCGGCGCGCATCATCAAGGCCGCCGCGGGCGGTTCAGGCGAAACCGTCAAGACCGCGAACATGATCGCGCAGATCGATCCGCGCGACGAATGGATGCAGGTCTTCACCGACACGTGGCGCATCTTCCGCGACTATTTCTACGTGGACAACATGCACGGCGTGAACTGGAAGGGAATCTACGACCTCTACAAGCCGATGATCGCCGACTGCAACAGTCGCGAAGACGTCAGCTTCGTCATCGGGGAGATGATCTCGGAGCTGAACGCGGGCCACAGCTATTACTGGGGCGGCGAGACCGACTTCGCGCCGCAGCGCAGCGTCGGCATGCTCGGCTGCGACTTCACGCTCGAAAATGGCGCCTATCGCATCTCGAAGATCTACGAAGGCGGGCCGTGGGACGCCGACGCGCGCGGCCCGCTCTCCTGGCCCGGCATCGACGTCAAACTGGGCGACTATCTGCTCGCGGTCAACCGGGTGCCGGTCGATGCCAGCAAGGACCCCTGGGCGGCGTTCATCAATCTCGCCGGTCAGGAAGTCGAGCTGACCGTCAGCGAGAAGCCCGAGCGTGACGACGACGCGCGCGACGTCATCGTGCCGCTGCTGAGCAGCGAAGGCCACCTGCGTTACCGCGCGTGGATCGAACGCAACCGCGCGTACGTCGATGAAAAGTCCGACGGCCAAGTCGGCTACATCTACGTCCCCGACACCGGCATCAACGGCCAGAACGATCTCTTCCGCCAGTTCTACGGCCAGTTGCACAAGAAAGCGCTCATCATCGACGAACGCTGGAACGGCGGCGGGCAGATTCCCACGCGATTCATCGAGCTGCTCAATCGTCCGCGGACCAACTACTGGGCCGTGCGCAACGGCCGCGACTGGCCCTGGCCGCCCGATTCGCACCAGGGGCCCAAGTGCATGCTCATCAACGGGCTGGCAGGCTCCGGCGGCGACATGTTCCCGTGGCTCTTCCGCCAGGCGGACTTGGGCAAGATCATCGGCACGCGCACGTGGGGCGGCCTCGTCGGCATCTCCGGCAATCCCAGCCTCATCGACGGCGGGTCGCCCGCGGTCCCCACCTTCGGCTTCTACGAGAGGGACGGAACATGGGGCGTCGAAGGCCACGGCGTGGATCCCGACATCCACGTGCTCGACGATCCCGCCAAGATGCTCGACGGCGCCGACCCGCAACTCGACACCGCCGTCAACCTCATGCTCGAGGAAATCCAGACGCATCCCTACACGCCCGCCAAGCGCCCGCCGAATCCCGATCGCGCCGGCATGGGTGTTCGCGAAGAGGATAAATAGGCGCGACGAGCAAGACAGTGGCACGGGCGTCTCGCCCGTAATCGCAACCCCGCAATGGCACTCGCCGCGGCGAGTGATCGAATCTCCGGCCTCGATGGGACAGGGGGCCGGAGATTCGATACGGGCGTGCAATCGCCTCGAATGACTCGCCTGCACGTCGCTACCATGCACGCTCATGCCCGCGCCGGTGGAAAAACACACGGGTCTTCTCCTCGTGCTTGCCGGCCCATCGGGCGTGGGCAAGACGACGATCATGCGCGCCGTGCGCGATCGCTTCGACGCGGTGTTTTCGGTTTCCGCGACGACGCGCCCCCGCCGCACGTCGGAGACCGAGGGGGTCGATTACTACTTTCTCGACGAGTCGAAGTTCAAGTCGATGCTGGCGCGGGATGAATTCCTCGAACATGCGCACGTGTTCGATCGGCACTGGTACGGCACGCCGCGAGCGCCGGTCGAGACGGAGCTGGCCAAGGGGAAGGTGGTGATTCTGGACATCGACGTTCAGGGCGCGCAGCAGGTCCGCCGGACGATGCCGCAGGCGTACATGATTTTCATACTTCCGCCGTCGGAGGAGGAGCTGCTTCGCCGATTGCGCGGCCGGGCGACCGACGCCGAGGACGCGATCCAGCGCCGCTTCGCCGAGGCCAAGCGCGAGATCGCCACGGCGCGCTCCTGCGGCTCCTTCGACGCCTTCGTCGTCAACGACGATCTGGATCACGCGATTCGACAGACGATCGAACTTGTCACGCAGCGCTTGACGCCGGCGTAGGCGTCCGACGTTTCGCGAGCGGGCTTGTCCCGCTGCGTTCGAGGGAGCGTTGGCAAGTCCCTCGTGCAAGAATCGAATCGCGCCGAACCCCAGCGGGGCAAGCCCGCTCGCGAAACGCGATTGCTTACCCTGGTGAGCAATTCCTACGGACACGGGCCGAACGCGATGAGCACGGCGAGAATGTCGGAGACGGTGATCTGCCCGTCGCCGCCGGGGGGGGCGAGGTCTTCCAGGCAGTCGTTGCACGGCAAACCGAACGCGCTGATCACGGCGATGATGTCGCTGACAGTCACCTGATCGTCGCCGCTGGGCAGCGGCACAAGATCGCCGACGCAGATGTTCACGCCGTACATTTCCACGGCCTTGGCCCATGCGTCCGCGGCGATGAGCTGGCCCAGATGCCGCCCGGGGATGTCGTCGAATCCGGGGTGGATGCCGCCGTAGATGCGCGACAGCGAGCATTGGTCCGAAGCGTCGTTGTACTTGGCCCATTGCAGCGTGATGTCCATGCTGGGACCGTCTTCGAAGACGAGGTATTCGTTCTGCGGGCAGTGGAATTCGCCCATGCCGCCGGGGAAGTACGGATCGCCCGTCAAAGCCGTGAGAAGCTCCGCGGCGGTGCGGCTGTACGTGCTGTGCCCGCTGATGTAGCCAGGGAAGGGTGGGGAGACGAATGTCGGGCGCTGGTACGGCCACCAGTTCTCGGCGAGAATCCAGCCGACGCCCGCGACGTCGGTGTCGGGGTTGTTGATGTAGTCCGGGCCTCGCCAGGTATTGAGCGCGATCTTGCCTTCTTCGCCGGCGAGATGTTCGTGCTTCTGCCCCGCCGCGGTGGTTTCCGCGGTGACGAGCTCGATGAAGTCGGGCACGAGATGAATGCCGTCGGGATCGAAGTTCGCCGCCTTGGGATTGCTGCACTGGCCCTGATCGCACATGTAGCGAATCGCGGTGATCGGCCGGCTGGAGTCGTACCAGCCCTTGATGGCCCAGGCGGTGATGGCGGCGTCGATCATGCCGCCGCCAAGCGCCACGTATGACTTCACATCCCATTCGAGGTCATCGACGATCGGTCCCACGCCGCCGATGCGCTTCTCGAGGTCCGGGTGGTCGGACACGGCATTGAGGATCGTGAACCAGTGACCGGGCGGGGTTTCCGAGCTCGGCCCGTCGGCCCAGAATTCCGCGAGCACGCGACCGTAGTCGCCCCGCGGCACAAGCTGCGGCGTGTAGGGCGAGCCGGTGCTGGGATTGATGGCATAGCCTTCGCCGTTGTCTCCGCCGCTTTCACGATCGTAGAACATTTGGTACGCGGCGAAGTCGCCGAGGTTGGGAATCACCGCGTTGCCCAGGGATGCCGGCGAGATGTCGATCATCACGCCGTCCGTCGGGTCGAGCAGTCCCTGCCACATGGCCACTTGCTCATGGCCCCACTTGTAGTCGTCTTCGGTCGGCGTGCCGATCATCGGCATCGCGCCGGGGTCGTGATACACCCACCAGTCGTAGCCGTCGCGCTGATAAATCGTCACGTCGTCCTGCGACAAAGCGAACGGCGAGACCTGGCCCCACTCCGGGGACAGCGCCGGCGGGTAGCCGCCCGGAATCGGATTGCCGCCCTGGTCCACGAAGAACGTCAGCGCCAGCGGCTGCCAGCGATTGGGATCGATCAGTCCCGGATTGCCCGGCAGCACGACGATCAGCGGCTCGTTCACCGGCTCGTAGTATTCGTTGGCGTAGTTGTTGGCCTCGTTGGAGTTGTCGTTCAAGCCGAACGCGAGCACTTCGATGGCGATGCGATTGCCGACCGCGGCGGGCGAGCTGCCGGCTGTGTTGAAGTTCTTGCGGTCATAGCCGTAGCAATCCATGAGGTCAGCGAACTCGGCGAGCGAGGTGGCGGCGCCCGGGGAGTTGGCGAATCGCGCCCGCAGCACGCGATACGCCGCGTAGGAGATCGCCTCGTGACGTGCCTCCTCGAGCTCCGACCCGAAGACCAAGACACTCTGCTGGGAAATCGCGGCGGTGGCGTCGGGGTCGTAGGCCGCCCAGGCGTCCCACATCGCTGCGTGAACGTGATACAGATTGCGCGCGTGGATCGTCGGCCGGGCGAGATCGCGGCGGATCGCGTCGAGCATCAGTTCGTCCCAGTGCCGGGCGACGGACGAGTAGCCGTCGTCGCACGACTTGCCGCCGGCCAGCGCGCTGGGGCTTGACACGGCCCACGCGCCCACCAGCACAAGAACCGCGCCGCAGCGAACGATACCGCTCTTCGCCGTTTGTGAAAGCATCATCCGTTCTTCTCCTCCCGGTCGATCGAACGACCGAAACAGCCCCCCGCGAGCCGGCGCCAATGCAGCGACTCGCGCACACAGACCCATTTTCAAGCCAGCGACAATCGGCTGGCGGACGAAACCGCCCTGCCCACCAACGCCATGATAACCCGCGATTGGGCCGCCTGCGAGCAAAAACCCGCCGGTTTTCACATCGCAGGCGGCAGGTCCGAGAACTGGCCTGGGGCCGCCGCCTGCTGCTGCCGTGACTGGAGATGTGAGCAGGCGGGAGCGCCGCAGCGAACCGCAGCGCCTCTGCGAACCGAGGCAGCCTCACGCTGCGAGCGAATCGGGTTCCTGGTCGGCGGGCGGAATCCACAGCCGGCTGCGGATCACGCCGTCGCGGCACAGGGCCGAGCCATGCGCCCGCTCGTCGTGCAGCCAGATGCGATCATCCACGAGATATCGGAACAGGTGCTCGCCCGCGCCGGCGTCCAGCGTGAGGCGCCACCAGCCGGTTTCGTCGGGCGACATGCTCTGGCGGACCTCGTGCCACCCGCCGAAGGTTCCGACGAGCTCGATGCGCGTGGCATCGGGCATGAACAGCGCAAAGGTGACAGACCCGTCGGCTTCAATGATGACCATGATCGCTCTTCCTTCGCCATCCTTCGCCGGGCGTTACACTCACGAGCCTTCGGCTTCGCCCGCCGAGGCGCACAATCGGCACATGACTTGCTCGCGTCATCTCATGCCGGCTCGATCGCATTCGACGAGGCGCGATCCGCGTCGTCGCGCCGGGTTTGTGTCGGCTTCGACGCGTCGCGTCTTAAGCGCGATCTTCCGCATCGCGGCGGTGGCGATTTTCTCGCCCTTCGCCCTTGGCGAAACCGTTCAGGGCGTTCGCGTCGCCGTGGATCAGCCCGTGCTCGCGCCGGGCGGCGCGCTGTTGTTGCCGCTCGTCGCCGATCGGCCCGGCGACAACTGGCCCAGCAGCCTTCCCATCACCATCGACCATCGTCGGATCGTCAACGGCGGCGTCGTCTGGATTCATTCGATCGATTCGCCATTGCACCGGCACTGGACCGACGACCCGATGCAACTGGCCGTGCGGCCGGTCGATCCCCTTGATGACAGCCGATTCCCTGTGCGCGGCTCGCCGTGGCTCGTGGCTGTTCTGCCCGATGACGCCCATGGCGAGCTGCGCGTCGGCTCGCACCGCGTCACGCCGATCTGGCGCGAGCTGCCGCGCGGCTCCGTCACCGCTTCGCTGCTTGATCGCATCGACGATTCGCAGCGAGAGGAACTGCCGCGACTTCGCGCCGATGACCGTCCCGACCCTGATTCTCCCTTCGAATACTGGCGCTGGGTACTGCTCGCCGACCGGCTCGGCCTGCGTCCGCCCAGCGCCGAACACTGCGGCGAGCACGGCGCGCTCGTGGCGCGGGCGATCGCGGATTCGTGGCGCATCGGACTCTCGCGGCTGGCGCGCATCGAGCCCGGCCTCGCCGCAACTTGCCGCAATCTGCTCACACAGACCTGCCGCGACGGCGAGCACGTCTTCGCCGCGTGGGTCACCGAGCCCGATCGCATTGCGCAACTGCAAAGCATGCTGCTGAACTTCCGCCTGTCTGACGAGGAACTCCAGGTCGCGGCGCGTGCGTGGATCGAGGCGTCGAGCGGCTTCTTCCTCTGGCCGGAGCTGGAAACCCAGCACGCGGTGCGCTTGGCGCTGGTGAATCCCACGGCGTTTCCCATTGCCGTGACGGCGCGGTGGGACACCGACGATCCACGCGATGTGCCGCTCGCGGTGCGACTGGACGGCGGGAAGCTGACGACATTCACGATCCGCCGGCCGATCGGCGCCGCCGTCGGCGGCG
>CAZLDF010000246.1:0-6421 GCA_964558095.1 uncultured Isosphaeraceae bacterium
CCTGTGCCACCGCTTCCAGAGCAGAATGTCCCGCAGCAACTCAACCGTGGTCGGCAGCATATCGGACGGTGGGAAGAATCAGCCGTGCCTTCGTTTCGGTGAGCGACTTATCAGTCACCAGGTCCACGCGCCGGCCGAGCAGGTTCTCCAGTCGCTCGTGGAGTGCGAAGAAGTTGTCATAGGTGCGCTTGGCGTCGTCAAACTCGACGTACACGTCCACGTCGCTGTCAGCTCGCGCTTCACCCCGGGCGAACGAACCGAACACTCCGATCCGCCGCGCGCCGAAGGCGAGCAGTTCAGCCAGATGACGTTGAATGATTGTCAAAGGGCTTGACATCGACATGCCAATGCTATTCGCGCGGCGCGGCGCATGCAAGCTCGTGGACCGCCCTCCCCTCAGGCGAGAGCACGCGCGCATTGCCTCGTCTCGCATAGGATGTGCGCATGCTCTTGCCCGATTACCATGCCTACATCATGGCGGTTGACCGCGCCGAGCACAGATTGCGCAAAGTCACGGCGGCGCTGGATGCGGCGAATATCCCATATGCAGTCATTGGCGGACATGCAGTCGCGGCGTGGGTGAATCGAGTCGATCCGTCGGCCACGCGCTCAACCAAGGATGTCGATCTGCTGGTGCAAGAGCACGACTTGAATCGAATTCAGGCGGTGATGGCCTCGCTCGGATTCAAGCGCGAAGACCTGCGACGGTTGGTGATCTTCACCGACCCTCAAGACCCCAGTCATCGAACCGGTGTGAAGCTTGTATGCGGCGACTCGCTGATCCGGCCTTCCTATGTCTGCAACGCGCCGACCACCGACGAAGCGGTGCGCGATCCGCAGGGCTTTTGGGTGCTTGACCTGCCCGCGCTGGTGCGCATGAAACTGACGTCCTTCCGCCCGATCGATCAGGCGCACATCGAAGACCTGCTTCGCGTGGAGTTGATTGACGCGACGGTGCGCGCGACGCTGCCCGCGGCGCTCGTCGAGCGATTGACCGCCGTGGAATCCGCCATGGACAATGAGGACTGAGAAGGCGGCGTGACCACGCGTTCACGCCGTCGATGACGCAAATCTCCGCCTATCGAGCCGGTCCGCCAGGGATCGACCTGTTTCTTTCAATGTTCGTGAGGTTGCGGCCTCGTTGACACAGGGGGGGTGTTGACATCGCGGATATGTGGTACACTGCCGCCGCCCGTCACAAAGGAATTCCCGAGGGAAGGGAATTTTGCGACTGTGGAAGTAGCCGGCCGCCCGGCCATTGGTGAAGCACGGACGCAAGCGTTCGGAACGGAAGCCCGTCACTGCAAATGTCCCGCGATCGGCTGCGGCTGCGCGTCGCCGCCGAGTCGCGTTGTCGGTCAAACCAATACAGGAAAATTGCGAAACTCGATCGCCAAGGAGAACGCCATGAAACGTCCAGTCAACTGCGTCATTGTTCTGTTCGCGGCGGTGCTGCTGCTCACCGGCTGCGCCACGCGCGGCTACCAGACCGCGGAAACCGCCAACAAGAGCATGCTCGACGTCAAGAGCGAGCTGGTCGCCGCCAAGAGCACGATCTCAAAGTCCGTCATCGCGCTCAACGACCTCGTGAACAATCCCAAGCCGGACCTCAAGCCGCAGTATGAGGCGTTCGCCAAGGCCGTCGAAGCCGTTGACAATCATGCGACGACCGTTCGCGACCGCGCCACGGACATGCGGGCGAAGCGCGAAGAATACGTGACCAAGTGGCGCAAGGAAGTCGATGCCATCAAGGATCCGGGGCTGAAGCAGCGCGCGATGGCGCGCATCGGCCAAGCGCAGGCCAACTTCGACAAGATCAGCAACCTGGGCCAGACCGCCAAGGACGCCTTCACGCCCTTCCAGGCGGACATCACCGACCTCTATCGCTACCTCGGCAGCGACCTGACCACTGGCGGCATCAACTCCGTCAAGGACCTCATCGACAAGGTGCGCAGCGAAGAGGCCGCGGTGCAGAAAGCGCTCGATGCTCTGATCGCGGAAGTCGATCGCGTCTCGACTGAAATGGCCGCGGCGAAGAAGTAAGCATTTGAACTCTGCGAAGGCGCGGAGCAATCGTCGGACATTCGGAGGTTGACATGCGTTCACGGTTCGTCCATTGCCTCGCCGCCGCACTTTTCGTCGTTGGCTGCGCCGTCGGCGGCGGGGGGGCGCTGGCGCAGGATCAGGCCGCTGACGCGGACGCCGGCGCGCCTGTCGCCCCGCTGCGCACGCCCACCTATGAAAGCGGCTGGCGCTTCGCCCTCACGCCGCAGATCTGGCTCCCCGGCGTCGAGGGCGACTTCACCGTGCGCGGCAGGACGACGAGCATCGACGCGTCGTTCGCCGACATTCTGGACTCGTCCGATTCGGTCATCGGGCTCGCCGGGCGATTCGAACTCGGCAAGGGCAAATGGGGCGGCTTCATCGACGGCACGTACGCGAAAGTCGCTGACGACGGCATCCCGTTTCAGAACACCGTCGTCAGCGTCGTCAGCGAACTCACGTTCGTCGATTTCGCGCTGACGTATCGCGTGGGCGAGTGGCCCCTCGAAGAGGCCGCCGGCGCCCCCGGCACCGAGCCGCGAACGCTCGACCTGGACCTCTACGCCGGCGCGCGACTGTCCGTCATCGGCTTGACGATCGATCGGCCGTCGGCGCCTTCGTTCGAAGACGACCGCGAGTGGCTCGATCCGATCGTTGGCGCGCAGGCAGACATTCCATTCGCCGATCGTTGGCGCCTGACGTTGCGCGGCGACGTCGGCGGGTTCGGCGTGGACTCGGACCTCACCTGGTCCATCGCCGCGCTCGTCGGGTATGACTTCAGAATGTTCGACCTGCCCGCCACCGTGTTCGGCGGCTACAAGGCGCTGGGCCTCGACAACGACGAAGGCGGCGGCGCATCGCGCTTCCGGTGGGACGCGACACTGCACGGCCCGATGCTGGGGTTGACCATTCGGTTCTGAGCCGTTTCGCGAACGCAGCCTCCTATTACGGAAGGATCCAACATGAAGCTCACCTGTACATTCCTTGTCATCGTCGCTGTTTGGGTGTCGTCGCTCTTGACAGCGACGACGTCGGCGCAGCAACAACCGGCTGCCCCCGCGTCCCCACAAGCCAGAAAACCCAACATCCTCGTCATCTTCGGCGACAACATCGGCCTGTGGAACGTCGGCATCTATACCCACGGCATGATGGGGCGGACGCCGAACATCGACCGCATCGGCAAGGAGGGCATTCTCTTCACCGATCACTACGCCCAACCCAGTTGCACTGCCGGCCGGGCCGCGTTCATCACGGGGCAATTGCCGCTGCGCACCGGCATGACAACCATCGGCATCCCCGGCTCGACGCGCGGCATTCAGAAGTCCGATCCGACGCTCGCCGAGGTCCTTAAGACACAGGGCTACGCGACCGGGCAGTTCGGCAAGAACCATCTGGGAGACCGCAACGAGTTCCTGCCCACGGTGCATGGCTTCGACGAGTGGTTCGGCAACCTCTACCACCTCAACGCGGAAGAGGAGCCCGAACAGCTCGACTACCCCGGCCAGAAGAATGCGCAGTACCTCAAGAAGATGGGGCCTCGCGGCGTGCTGCACGCCTGGGCGACGAACGTGGACGACCCAACCGAGGACCCCAAGTTTGGCCGCGTGGGCAAACAGAAGATCGAGAACACCGGCGCGCTGACCCGAAAGCGCATGGAGACCTTCGACGCGGAGGTGCTCGGCCATACGCTCAGGTGGTTGGACAGCGTGCCGAAGGACAAGCCGTTCTTCTGCTGGTTCAACACGACGGCGATCCACGTCCATTCGCATTCCCCGCAGAAGTACATCCAGATGGCGGTGGATGAAGGCCGCGCCGAGGAGGATGTCGTCCGCGCCAAGATGATCGAGCATGACGAGCAGGTGGGCGCTCTGCTCAAGAAACTCCAGGACCTCGGCGTCGCCGACAACACCATCGTCATCTACACCACCGACAACGGCAACGAACTCATGACCTGGCCGGACGGCGGCTATGCGCCGTTCCGCGGCGAGAAGGGGACGACGTGGGAAGGCGGCGTGCGCGTGCCGTGCCTCGTCAAGTGGCCGGGCAAGATCAAACCCGGCGCCGATTCCAACGGCATCCAGAACCACGAAGACCTCTTCGCCACGCTCGCGGCGGCCGCGGGTCTGCCTGATCTTGCAAAGGAACTCCTCGCCGGCAAGAAAGTGGGCGACACGACCTACAAGGTCCACCTCGACGGCTACAACAACCTCGCGCACTGGACGGGCGCGAGCGAGAGATCCGCTCGCCGGGAGATCTTCTACTACGACGAGACCGACCTCATGGCCGTGCGCGTGGACGCCTGGAAAATGCACATCGGCATGAAGAAGGAAGGCAGTTGGTGGAACGTGAAGACCTATACCAGCATCCCCTACCTGTTCAACCTGCTCATGGATCCCCTGGAGAAGATGGACCAGGAAAACCACGAGTGGGGCGCGACGAGCCGCAAGTTCATGCTGGCGAAAATGTGGACACTGAACTCCTCGACTCCGTTTATCGCCGCACACCTCAAAAGTCTTCAGGACTATCCGCCGAGCCAGGGCTCCGACACATTGAGTCTGAAGAAGGCGCTGGATGAGGTCATGCAGAAACTCGAAGCGACCACCAGCAAGCACTAACCGCGAAACTTCGAACGCCGCCCCCGCCGTCAAGTCGCGGCGGGGGCATGTCAACTCAGTACGGCTGGTCAAGAAGAAAAGAGTACAACGATGCACTTCATTCGCTCGCACAATTGCATGGCCGTCGCGATCGTTTGCATGACGGCACTCGCGGCGGCCATCGCGCAGCCAGCGGACGATCCGCTGGCATCCTGGAACGACGGCAAGGCCAAGCGGGCCATCATGGACTTCGTCGCCAAGGCAACTGAGGAAGGCTCCCCGGACTTCGTCAAGCCCGCCGAGCGCATCGCCACGTTTGACAACGATGGCTGCCTCTGGGCGGAGCAGCCCATGTACTTTCAGTTTCTGTTCGCGATGGATCGCGTCAAGGCAATGCCCTCGCAGCATCCGGAATGGAAGGACAAGGAGCCGTTCGCGTCGCTGCTCAAGGGCGATGTGAAGGGAGCGCTGGCACAGGGCGAGAAGGCGATGCTCCAGATCGTCGCCGCCACCCACTCCGGCCTCACCACCGAGGAGTTCGAGAAGATCGTCAAAGACTGGCTCGCCACGGCGAGGCATCCAGTCACGAAACGGCCGTACACGGAGATGGTCTATCAGCCGATGATCGAGGTGTTGGCCCATCTGCGCGACAACGGCTTCAAGACGTACATTGTCTCCGGCGGCGGCGTGGAGTTCATGCGCGCCTTTGCCGAGCACACCTATGGCGTCCCGCCCGAGCAGGTCATCGGCAGCGCGGGAAAGCAGCAGCTCGAGCTGCGCGATGGGCAGCCGGTGCTTGTGAAACTGCCCGAAGTCGAGTTCATCGACGACAAGGAAGGCAAGCCGCTGGCGATCCAGCGCATCATCGGCCGCCGCCCGATCATGGCTTTCGGCAACTCCGACGGCGACTTGCAGATGCTGCAATACACCACCGCCGGCCCGGGCGCGCGCTTCGCCCTGATCGTGCATCACACCGACGCCCAGCGTGAGTTCGCCTACGACCGCGACTCGCACATCGGCAAGCTCGACAAGGCGCTCGACGAAGCCGCCGCAAGGGGCTGGACGGTCGTGGACATGAAGAACGACTGGAAGTCGATATTTCCGACGCCCTAGCACTGGCGACGCGCTGACAATTCGGTTCTGATCCGCCAGGAACAATTCGTACTCGCGAAGACCCCCCATGAAAGCAAACTTCATCTTCGCCGCGCTCGCCGCTTTGGTTGCCGGCGCCGGCGCGCAGTCCGCTTCATGCGTCAACTGGGTTTCCCTGTGCGGCGTCCTCGTCGATGGCAAGACTGATGCGGCTGTCAGGATGTTCGATGAGGACCTCCAGGCCGCGTCCTCGAATCCGCCGGATGCATCGGCTGATACAGCAAATGACGACAGCACCGGATCACCGCTTGCGGGCATGGTCTATATCCCCGGCGGCGAATTCAGAATGGGCTCGACCGATCCGCTCGCGCGACAGGATGAATCGCCTGTGCATCGCGTGCGCGTTGCTGGATTCTGGATGGACGCGACCGAAGTCACCAACGCCCAGTTCCGCGCGTTTGTTGAAGCGACGGGATACAAGACGGTCGCGGAGCGTCCGATCGACTGGGAGGCGATGAAGAAGCAGGCCCCGCCCGGCACGCCGAAGCCGCCTGACGAGGAGCTCATGCCCGGTTCGGTCGTCTTCACGCCACCCGTTCATGCGGTCACGCTGCACGACTACTCGCAGTGGTGGACATGGGTAGACGGCGCCTGCTGGAAGCATCCCGAAGGGCCGAGCTCGTCGGTCGACG
>CAZLDF010000247.1:0-3759 GCA_964558095.1 uncultured Isosphaeraceae bacterium
CCAGCCGCAGGCCGTCGGCGCCGCCGCGGGGGCCTCGCAACAGCGCGAAGCGCCGCGCCTGGCCGATCGCCCCGCCGCCCGGCCCGCGCAGGCCGCCACTGCCGCGGCAGCGGCCGCGGCATCCGCGGCACTGGGCACGCCCGAGCAGCGCCGCGCCATCGAAGCCGCTGAACGCGCCGGCTCGCCCGCCGCCGAGCGCCACAAACCCACGCCCCGACAGAACACCATGACCGTCGGCCGCAACGAACCCTGCCCCTGCGGCAGCGGCAAGAAATTCAAACAGTGTTGCGGGAAGAAAATGTGATCGCGCTATGCTTTCATTGGCACAAGCTGACCGCCACCGGAGAAACCCCATGCTCGCTCGAACCCTGACCAGCGCGTCCCTCTGCCTGCTCCTTGCCGCAGCCGGTTGCGAACAGCAGCCCGCGGGGGGTGCGACCGCGGCCCGTCCCGCCGCGAACACGCCTGCAACTTCACAGCCCATTGAAAGCACTTCAACCGATTCACAGCAGCAAGCGAACACGCAGCAGGCCGGCGTCGAATCTGATCTCGCCGATACGAGCGCGCTGACGTTCAACATCAAGACGATTCACTGCGAGGGATGCGTGCAGGCGATCCGCGTCGCCCTCACCGGCATCGAGGGCGTGAAGGCGTGCGACGTGTCGCTCGAAGATCAGTCCGCGGTCGTCCACGTGACCGACCCGGCCATCGTCGGGCAGATCGTGACTGCCATGGCCGACCAGGGGCGCGAGGCGACGCTGGTCGAGCCGGCCGCCGATTCGCAGTGAGGGGGGGCGGGGGGCGGAGTCTCGTTCGTTTCTGCTGTGCGGGCGCCGTGGTCTGACGAGTCTCCGAAGTCGAAGATCCGCCTTGGCGGGAAGGCCACGCCCCCTCGTCACGCGCGTACGTTTGCACGCGCACACGCTTCGCGGCCTACGCTCCTGCCGTCGCTCATACCACGGCGCCCGCCTGAACGAGAGCGCAATTCCCGCGCGGCCCGATAACGTTCGCCGTCGATTTCGCGGGCAACGGTTCGCTCGCGCGATGCAATGAAACTCAACGCTGTCGCTGACCCGGTCGCTTACGAACGTCGATGAAGGCGAAGTTCACTTTTCTTCGTCACGCGAAGCGGACTTGAAAGGACGCGGGCATGCTTACCACCGACAAGGGCTTTTTCATTCAGATCCCCGACGCCTCGAATCAGCGCATCCTTCACCCCGCCTGCATCGCGGGCGTGAGCGATGGCACCTACACGGCCCAGCTCGAGGAGAACGACCTGAGCATCGAGGCCGGCGACGACGTGTTCGTGTACTTCGAAGTCCGCAACGAATTCATGCAGCAGCCGGCGCGCGTCAGCACCGTCTTCGCCAGCGAGCCGGCGCTGACCATCGGCTTCGAACTGCAGGGCGACCCCGTCTCCGCTGAAAGCCGCCAGTGCTATCGCGTTTCCACCGCGGTGAGCGATCTGCCCGCGCAGCTTGGCGACGACGAGCACGGCCGGCTCCTGGATGTCAGCGCCACGGGATTCTCCATCGAGTCCAGCGAAGAATTCGAAGTGGGCCAGAAGGTTCAGGCGACGCTGCATTACGAAGGCAAGTCGTTTTCGGGCGCCGCGAGCGTTCAAAGCCGCAAGGAGCTCGACGGCGGCCGCATCCGCTACGGCCTGCACTGCACCGAAAGCCACGCCAAGGGCAAGGACTCGAACCTGCTCAAGGGCATGCAGCAGATCAGCATGTCGGTGCAGCGCGAGCACCTCCGCCGCCGCAGCGGCGCCGCGTGATTCGCCCAGCGAAATTCAGGATGTTCTGACAGGACAGTGGCACGGGCGTCTCGCCTGTGATCGACGAGTGGCACAGGCGTCTCGCCTGTGATCGATTCTTCGGCCCCAACGGCCGAAGAATCGATGGTGAGCGGCAACCAACTCCGTTGTGTCCAACGCCAAAAACCAATCCACCGATCCATCTGCCGCGCTCGACGCGGCATTTTTTTTCCGCGCCGCATTGATCCGCCGCGTGATGCGTTGTGGCCGTATGCTGTGCGATTGTCACGGAGCACCGACATGCGACCAATCATCACCGTTCTCGCTGCGCTGATCGTGATCGTCGTCTGCGGCTGCCGCAGCGCGACCGACGCGCCGGGCAGCGGGCCGCAGGCGACGTCGCTGCTGGGTCAGCCGCTGTATCGCGAGACGTTCCGCAAAACGATGTCGGCCGAGGACATCGCCCGGCAGGACGCGGAACTGGCGGCGGCGGGCGAAGCGCACCGGCTCGACCCGCTCGACGAGGACAAGATCATCTGGTACGGCCGCCGCGCCGCCTACACCGGCTGGTACTCCTTCGCGATCGACGTTTTCACGCGCGGCCTCGAAATCCACCCGATCAGCTACAAGCTGCTGCGCCATCGCGGGCATCGCTACATCACCACGCGCCAGTTCGACAAGGCCGTCGCCGACTTGACGCTTGCGAGCGAGCTTATCCAGGGCGTGCCCGACGAAGTCGAGCCCGACGGCCAGCCCAACGCGCGCAACATTCCCACCGGCACGTCGCACACGAACATCTGGTATCACCTGGGCCTGGCGCACTACCTTCGCAGCGAGTTCGGCTTCGCAGGCAAGTGCTTCGCGCAGTGCCTGGAGCTCTCGACCAACGACGACATGCGCACGGCAGCGGCCTACTGGCTGTACCTCTCGTGGATGCGCACCACCGGCATGCAGACACGAGCCGAGCGATTGCTCGGCAACATTCAGCGCGACATGAACCTCATCGAGAACTTCGCCTATCAGCGATTGCTGCTGCTCTACAAGGGCGAGATGACCATCGACGAAGTGCTCGCAGGCGCAGGGCACTTCAGTGCCCAGCATCCTGATGTGACGACCGCCTACGGCATCGCGATGTGGCACAAGCTCAACGGCCGCGAGGAGGAGGCCCGCAGCGGGTTTGAGAGCATTGTCGCCGGCGAAGCGTGGCCCGCCTTCGGCCACATCGCCGCTGAAGCCGAACTCGCGCGCAGCCAAGCGAACAGCGCGGCGCGAGAAACCCACCGGAGGGGGGCGACTCCACCCGAAGGGGCGGCGAAATGCAGCCACGTTCTTAAGAAGCGCCAGTTCAATGCGTTGTGTGCCGCTCGCGGCGGGCGCAATCAGCATCCGTTGCTCGTGGCTGCGGAGTAGCCTCAGCATCGGAAACGACCCGAACTGGATGAACTCCGGCCGAGACACGCGATACGACCAGTATTGGCGCAACTACTCGTTCATCACGCATCGCCCGAATGTCGTGCGGCAAGCGTCCCGCTCAGCCATGATCCCGCAGCTTCCGATACCGCTCGAACGCTCCGTGCGCTTCGTGCATGGCAAGCGCGACGCCTGCGCGTCCGTCCAGCACGCCGCCGCGGAGGATCGCGCTTCGCACGAACGCCATCGCGGCGCGGGCATATGGCGACAACAACCCGCATCGCCTGCCCGCCGCGTGCGCCTGCTGCGCCCAGATCGTCGAGTAGGCCTCGATCTTCTCGAGCATCTGCCGTCGCGACTGGATCGAAACATGCAGCAGCGATCCTGCGAGTTCGCCAACGGGGCCATCGACCACCACGCTCTCGTGAAGCTGATGATCCGTGAATCGGCCAAGCTCCCGCTTGAACAGCCGCAATACGCGGTCGCGGCCCCAGTCCCCGAAGCGGACGATCTTGCCGCAATACACGTTGCGGCGCTTGACCTCATAGCCGGCGTGCTCGGCGTTTGTCATCGCCCGACGGATCGAGTGT
>CAZLDF010000248.1:0-4116 GCA_964558095.1 uncultured Isosphaeraceae bacterium
CGACCGGCAATCGCGCGAGACCATCCCCTCCGTCGCTCCGTGCCTTCGTCGCTTCGTCGCTCCATCGCTCACGCGTCCGGCGAGGGGCCGTTGTTGCGCTTGCGGTCCATCTCCATGAGGTGTTTCTTGGCTTCGCCGGCGAGGTAGAAGCTGCCGGTGACGCAGATGAGGTCGTCGCCGCCGACGGCGCGACTGGCCAGATCGAGCGCTTCGGGAAGCGTGCGCGCCACCTGGCTCATCTTGCCGCTGATCTCGCTGAAGCGGCGCTGGAGTTCGTGCGGGTCGGCCGCGCGGGGATTGCCGCGGGCGCGGGTGAAGATGATCTTGTCGCCGCCCAGCGCCACGCGCTCCAGCAGCGCGGGCACGTCCTTGTCCTCGCAGCAGCCGAACACGCACACCATCGAGTCGTAGGGCACGTGCGCGCCCACGCAGCGGATGAACGCAGCCAGAGCCGCGGCGTTGTGCGCGCCATCGATGAGAATCCGCGGCCGATCCCACACCAGCTCCATCCTTCCCGGCGTTCGCGTGCTGGTGAGGCCCTTGAGCATGGGCACTTCGGGAAAGTCGAAGCCGTTGGTCTTGAGCAGGTCGATGGTCGCCAGCGCCAAGCCGCAGTTGATCGCCTGATGCTCGCCCGGCAGGGGCGCGGGCAGGTGCATGAACTGGCTGGACTCGGTGATCATGCAGACGCGCGTGTGCGGTCCCAGCTCGTCGCTGACGCCGAAGCGGCATGAGAACTCGATGTCCTTGCCCAGGAACCGCAGCGGGTTGCCGACCTGATCCGCGACCTCCTTGAGCACCTTCGTCACCGAATCAGACTGCTCGCAGGAGACCGCGGGCACGCCCTGCTTGAATATGCCGGCCTTTTCGCGCGCGATCTCTGCCGTGGTGCGGCCGAGGATGTGGGTGTGATCCAGATCGATGTGGGTGAGGACGCAAACTTCGGGCGTCATCACGTTGGTCGAATCCAGTCGTCCGCCCAGGCCGGTTTCGATGATGGCGATATCGACGGCCTGGTCGGCGAAGTGCTGGAACGCCATCGCCGTCATGATCTCGAAGAACGTCAGCTCGACTTTGGCGACGTCGGCGGCGGCGACGACGCGCTGCAGCAGGTCGGTGAAGTCGCCGCGGCCGACGTCGCGGCCGTTGATCGCGATGCGCTCGCGCACGTCAAGCAGGTGCGGGCTGGTGTAGCGCCCGACGGTGTAGCCGCAGCCTTCGAGCATTGACGCAATCATCGCCACCGTCGAGCCCTTGCCCACGGTGCCCGCGACGTGGACCATGCGCACCTGCTCGTGCGGATTGTCCAGGGCTTCGAGCACGGCCCGCATGCGGTCGAGCTTGAAGGCCGGGTCGCTGGGCCGCACGACGCGCATGCGCTCGATGTTCGGCCGCTCGAAGAGGTACTTGACGGCCTTGGGATAAGTGGCGATGTCCGGGGCCCCTGCCGGCGCGGTCGCGCGACTCTTCATCTTCGTGGAAGTGCTGGCCATAGGACGGGCAGTGTAGCAGCGCGCAAAAACGCTTTCAAATGAGTGCGCGCAAGTCCTTGCGCCGCAACGAGTTGCGCAAAATGCCCGTCGCACGTTCATCCGCCGCCCGGCACCGGCCGATTCGGTCACTGGCTCGATTTGAGTACGATCCGGGCTTTTCCGCGCCCCTGTTTTCCGGAGTGTTCCATGCAGACGCCTTCGCCGACCGACCACAAGGAAGCACTGCGCCACGAGGCGTGGCGCGTCTTCCGCATCATGAGCGAGTTCGTCGAGGCCTTCGAAACGCTGGCGCGCGTCGGCCCGGCCGTGAGCGTCTTCGGCTCGGCGCGCACGCGGCCGGAGAACAAGTACTACCGCCTGGCGGTCGATTGCGGCCGCAAACTCGTCGAGAAGGACTTTGCCGTCATCACCGGCGGCGGACCGGGCATTATGGAGGCGGCCAACCGGGGCGCCGCGGAAGCCGGCGGAACCTCGATCGGCCTCAACATCGCCCTGCCCATGGAGCAGGAGCCCAACAAGTTCCAGAATGTCGAACTGGACTTCCGCTACTTCTTCATCCGCAAGGTCATGTTCGTCAAGTATGCCTACGGCTTCATCATCTTCCCCGGCGGGTTCGGCACGCTGGACGAAGCATTCGAATCGCTCACGCTCATCCAAACGCTCAAGGTCGTGCCCTTTCCGGTCGTGCTCGTCGGCAGCGACTTCTGGCAGGGGCTCATCGGATGGATGCGCGACGTGCTCGACAAGCAATATCAGACCATCAGCCCGGAGGACATGGACCTGTTCACCGTGACCGACGACGTCGATGAGGCGGTGAACATCGTGCACGATCACTACACGGGCAAGCATGTCGCGGGCAAGGGGCTGCCGCGCTTTCACGAAGACGAGGACGCGGCGGCGGGCGAAGGCACGCGCCTGGGCATCGAGCCTCGCAAGGGCGGCCGCCTGCGCGAGTCCTACCGCGCGATCCAGGAAGACGAACCGGCGATCTGATCGCGCGCTCTAGGCCGCTCGCGGCTTAGCACAGGCCGATCGCAGAGGACGCCCGCGCACCGTCCGCAGTAGCATGCGTTGATGCGCCGATCAGGGAAGCGGCTTCGATTGGCAGGCCTGGCGATCGCATTGCAAATGCTCGCGGCGTGTGCTTCGACCGGCCCGACGACAACGAGTGATCTGTCGCCCGCGACGATCGCGCTCTTCGAGGCGGTTCGAAGTTCGCGTTTGGACCCGGTCGAGCGCGCCATCGCCGAGGGCGCGACCGTCAACGCGCTCGACGAGTTCGAGACATCGCCGCTGATGTACGCGGCGCGCAGCGGCGACGAGACGCTCGTTGAAAGCCTGCTCGACGCCGGCGCGGACCCGAATCGGCGCGGTCGCGGCGGGTGGACGGCGCTGATGGCGGCGGCGCGCGGCTCGTGCCTGCCCTGCATCGATCGGCTCATCGCGGCCGGCGCCGATGTCGAAGCGCTCTGGGTCGGCCGGACGACCGCGCTCGGCGTCGCGGTGGGATTCGCCGACACGCCGACCGTGCAGCGTTTGATCGAACACGGCGCCAACGTGAATCACGCCGGCGAAGACGGCCACACCGCGGTGCTCGTCGCGGTCATGCACCTGAAGCTCGATGCGCTCGATCTGCTGCTGCGGTCCGGCGCGAAACCCGACGGCGCAGCGGAGGCGGACCTCAGTCCGCTGATGCTCGCGGTGACGTACGGCGACCGCGCGATCGTCGATCGACTGATCGCAGGCGGCGCGTCGATGGATCGCCGCGACGCCAACGGCTGGCTGCCGCTGCACTGGGCCGCCACGTTCGCCGACGCGCAGACGGTGCAGACGCTGCTCGAAGCCGGCGCGGACCCGAACGCGATCATTGACGACCCTGAGAATCCATCGGAAGAGCGCGTGCGCGCGATCGACCTGGCGATGGAGCGAAGTTCGGATGCCGGCCGCGAGGTCGTCGCGATTCTTTCGAATCCATCGCCGTAGCGCGTGCTCGCCGCGATGAGACCGGGTGCCGCACTTTTTCCCGAAGGGCAAAGTGTGCGATCGTGCAATGAGCACCGAGCGCAATGCGCAACGGGGGGGAATTCTGACGTACAACGCTCCCGCGCGTCCGGCCCTCACCCCTAACCCCTCTCCCTCGCCTCGGCGAGTCTTCGACAAGGGGAGAGGGGGATTGGAATGATGTCGTTACACTCTTGCCGATGCCCGCGCAGCCGGACGAAAAATCCACCGGTCGCGAAGAATCGGCGAGCGTTCAGCCGCTCGATGTCGCTGCGCCGATGGCGACGGTTTCGCCCATCGAGGACGCATCGTTGACAACGCCGCAGGACGTCCGCGTGGCGGAACTGATCGACCACGAAGAAGTCGATGTGCCGGTGCTTGCCAGCGCGATCGAGCAGCAAGAGGCCGCGGACGCCGCGGACACGCTCGAGGACCTCGAGGACGAGCAGGCGGCGGCGGTGCTTCAGCAGATGGAGGACGAAGCGGCGGCGATGGCGCTGGCCGAGATGGCGCACCCGCTGGCCGCGACGGCGCTCATCGACATCGAAGACGACAACCCGCAATACGCAGCGCGATTGCTCACGCTGATGATGCCCGACGACGCGGCGGACATTCTCCAGGC
>CAZLDF010000249.1:0-4197 GCA_964558095.1 uncultured Isosphaeraceae bacterium
CGACTCGTGCAGGCGCGGGTCGCCGACGGGAATGAGCGATGACTTCGTCATGCGGCGGACGGTCGCGAACACGAGCAATCCGCCGAGCCCCGCCAAACACGTCAGGTCCAAGAGGTGCGGTGAGAAATAGCGGTACTTCGACGTGCCCGTGGCGATGTCGGCGGCGACCAGGTCCCACAGTTCCTGCTGCGTGCGCGCTTCGCCCAGCCACTGCTGCGGCACCTGCGGCATCACCGCCCAGTACATGTCCACCAGGTGCATAAACAGCATCCAGCACGCGATGATCGCCAGCATGCCCTTCCAGCGCTTCGTGTGACGGGTGATCAGCACCACGAAGGGCAGAGCGAAGTGCCCGACGAGCAGGAAGATCGTCACCGCGCGCCAGCCGCCGACGTGCCGCGCCATCAGCCACGACGTCTCTTCGGGCAGGTTGGCGTACCAGATGAGCATGTACTGGCTGTAGCCGATGTACGTCCAGAAGACGATGCCGAAGGCGAACAGCAGTTTGCCCAGGTCCTGGTAATGCTCGGGCGTGATTTCGTCGCGGGCCTTGCCCGCCCGCTGAAGCAGGTAACAGGCAATGATCAGCGTCGAGAACGCGCCGCAGGTGCTGGCGGCGAAGTGGTACACGCCGAACATCGTGCTGAACCAGTGCGCTTCCAGGCTCATGATCCAGTCGATGGCGGCGAAGGTCTGCGTGATCGCGAAGAGCACGAGCCCAAGCGGCGCCCACCACTGCATCTTGTAGGTGTGACTGGCGTCGCCGGTGGAATCCTGGTTGACACTGTGGCGCAGCATGAATCGCGCCAGGACCGCCCAGACCGCAAGAAACACCGCCGCGCGGATGATCCAGAAGCTCTCGTTGAGGTATGCCGCTTTGTGCGCGATGACCGCGTCAGCGGGATCAGGATGCGTCCAGTGGTGATACAGGTCGCCCAGCAGCATGAACAGCAGCACCGGCACGAACATCAGCGGAATGACGAGCATGAGATTGCCGGCGATGTTCTCGGCGACGCGGCGCACCACGACGCTCCAGCCCGCGCGCGTCGCGTGCTGAATCAGCACGAAGAACAAAGCGCCCAGCGAAATCGTCGCGCACACCACGAACGCCCACAGATACGACGCCTGAAGGCGGTCGAAGCTCTCCTCGCCGCCCAGCCACCCGATCAGCGCCGACGCGACCAGTCCCACCCCGCCAAGCAACAGCGCCGGCGTGGCGACCTTGTCCGCGATCGCGCCCAGGCGATTGTCCTGGCTGTTCAGCGAACCGGCGCTCACTGTTCGGCTCCTTCCCGATCGGTGCGAAGGTCGATGGAGACGTTCGGCAGCGAACTCTCCATCTGCTGCGGCACATCGACGCCCATCGTCGCGTGCTGGCTGCGCTGCAGGGCCTTCACATACGCGACGATCGCCCAGCGGTCGGGCACGGGAATCTGCGATTCATACCCGGCCATGTTGCGGATGCCGTGGGTGATCGTGTTGAAGATCTGCCCGGGCGGCTGCACGCGAATGAGCTCTTCGTGAAGGTTCTTGGGCTGGACCCATGTTGTGCCGTTGACTGCCGTCAGCATGAGTGTGTTGGCGCGCTGGTGGATGATCCCGTCGCCATAGCCCGCGGCCCCGTGACAGGGCTGGCAGAAGATGCCGAAGCGCTCCCGCCCGCGAAGCAGCAGTTGCTCGTTGACGGCGAGTTGACTGGGGAAGCTGGTCGCCCATTGCTCATTCTGCACGCCGCGCCAGTGGTGGTCGTCGTCCATGAGTTCGCCACGCGCGACGGCGCCTTCGACGGGCGGCCGCATGCCGCGCGTGTCTTCGAAGAGATAGACGCGCTGGTCGTCGGCGCCGAGGACGAAGGGGCTTTCGTGCTGGGCGCGGACCTTGTGCTGGTTGTCCATGTCCTGAATGAGATGGATGCGGCGATTGTGCGAAGGCACCGCGCGAAGCTGCGCGATCAGCGCCGGCGGAATCAGCGCCAGGATCGCCAGGGCAATGGCCGCATAGATCAAACCCTTCGGCATGTCATGCCTCCAGCGCCTCAATGGACAACGGCTCCAGCGATCGCAGCAACGCTTCGGTCCGCTCGCGCGAATACTGCGGGTCTTTGGCTTCGATCACCACGAAGAACCGATCGTCCGTGGCTCGCGCGAAACGCGCGCTCTTGAGCGTGGGGTGATACCACATCGGCAGCTTGTTCATCGCCAGCAGGATCAGGAAGCAGCCCACCGCCGCCAGCAGCACCGTCAGCTCGAACGTGATGGGGACGAACGCCTCGCCGCTCACCATCGGCTTGCCGCTGATGAAGAAGTCGTAGCCCTGCACCCACACCAGCGCCCAGATCTTGAACGACGCCGAATTGGTGAACGTCTGCAGGATGACTCCCGCGCACGCCCCGGCCAGGCCGAGGAAGAACACGATGATGGGCAGGATCGTCGGGCGCACGCCCATCGCCTTATCCAGGCCATGCATGGGGAATGGCGTGTGGCAGTCGAACCACTTGTAGCCCGCTTCGTGAACGCGCCGAGCGGCGTTCATGATCGCGTCGGGCGTGTCGAATTCCGCCATCAGGCCGAAGATTTCCCTGCGTCGCGCGGCGCTCATGCTCTCACCTCCGCTTCGGTGGTGCGACGCTCTGCGTCGTGGCCGCCGGCTCGGAGAGCCGGGGTACCGCCATGCTCATGCGTGTGCACGTGCGCCTGCGGCATCACGGCCTTGAGCTCCGCGATCGCCAGCACCGGCAGGAACCGGATGAACAGCAGGAACAGCGTCAGGAACAGGCCGAAGCTGCCCGCGAGCGTGGCCAGATCGACCCACGTCGGCGAGAAATACCCCCAGGAGCTGGGCAGGAAGTCCTGCTCGAGCGAGATCACGATCACGAAGCGCTCGAACCACATGCCGACGTTCACGCACATCACCACGAAGTACATGATGGGAATGCTCTGTCGGAAGCGTCGCACCCAGAAAAGCTGCGGCGCGACGACGTTGCAGAAGATCATCGTCCAGTAGGCCCACCAGTGCTGGCCCGTGGCGCGGTTGAGGAAGGCGAAGCCTTCATACTCAGCGGCGCTGTACCACGCGATGAACAATTCCATCATGTACGCGTAGCCGACCATCGAGCCGGTCACGAGGATGATCTTGTTCATGTTTTCGAGGTGGCGCATGGTGATGAAGTTCTTGAGCCCCCACAGCGCCCGCGCCGGCACTGCCAGCGTCACCACCATCGCGAACCCGCCGAAGATCGCGCCCGCGACGAAGTACGGCGGGAAGATCGTCGTGTGCCAGCCCGGCACCTGCGCGGTCGCGAAGTCGAACGAAACCACCGAGTGCACCGAAAGCACCAGCGGCGTCGCGAGGGCGGCGAGCAGGAGGTAGGCCCGTTCATAGCGGTGCCAGTGACGCATGCTTCCGCGCCAGCCCAGGCTGAAAACGCCGTAGGCGATCGCCTTGAACTTCGTGTTGGCGCGGTCGCGAAGCGTCGCGAGGTCGGGCACCATGCCCAGATACCAGAACACCAGCGACACCGTGAAGTACGTGTTCACCGCGAAGACGTCCCACATCAGGGGGCTGCGGAACTGCGGCCACATCTCCATCTGGTTCGGAATCGGGAACAGCCAATAGACCACCCACACGCGGCCGACGTGGATCGCCGGGAAAAGCCCGGCGCACATCACCGCGAAAATCGTCATCGCCTCCGCGAAGCGGTTGATCGCGGTGCGCCACTTCTGGCGAAAGAGAAACAGGATCGCCGAGATCAGCGTCCCCGCGTGCCCGATGCCGATCCAGAACACGAAGTTGACGATCGGAAATCCCCACATCACCGGGCTCTGGTTGCCCCAGACGCCCACGCCCGTCGCGAAGAGATAGAGCACCAGCACGCCGAGGCGGCGATGCTCCACCTCCAGCGCCGCTGCCGCCTGGTCTCTTTTCAAATCGCCACGAATACACACCCGGCGTGCCGCGCAACATCACCGCGATCGTGCTCGATTCTCTCAACACGGATTGGACCCATCAGATGTACGTGCGCGACCAGTTAGTACGGTACTTGCGGGAGATCGAGACGGGCACTCACGTTGCCGTTTATAGATTCGGCGAGCGCATGGCGGTGATCCACGACTTCACCGATGACCTTGAATCACTGCGGACGCGGGTTTCGAAGAACTCGCTGGAGATGGGGGCTCTGCAGGGCGTCGATCTCGCCCA
>CAZLDF010000250.1:0-4175 GCA_964558095.1 uncultured Isosphaeraceae bacterium
GTGCGGCCTTGCGAACCAGCGCCCGCACACGCGGGCGAGACGGTACAATCTGAGCCCTATTCATGTGGCGTCCTCCTTGACGTAAGTCCTTGAGGACGCCACTTTTAACACATGGCGCAGAATCGCGCGCGCCTATTTAGCAACTCAGGGTGCAGAGACAGGACCTCAAGCGCCCACGGCTGAATGTTCCATGGTGCGCCTCTCACCGGGTCGATGACGTTGCTGGATCGGTACACGATTTCTTTTCCCGATAATCCTCCAATGATGCCGTCCTCCATTGGGAAATTCTGCGTGTTGACTTTATCGAGCACATACGGCACGAGGTAACCTCGCTCTTCAGGCGTCAACTTTTTCAAGAAACTCTCTCTGACTCTGCGCCTTCTTCGATGTTCGAGATGCTCAATTAGCTTCCGTCGGAGCCACCAGACCAAGTGCGCAGCAAGATAGCTCCATGTCACAAGGAAGACAGCGCCGATCCACCCCCGGTATGAGTTCCGAAACTCGAGAATGCCCAGCGTGCCCGCCACCGAATCAGACGTGAAAAGTAGGGCCGCGCTAGCAAGTCCCAAGGCGAGGAGCGGTACGGGCGCGAGTTTGCGAAACGCTTCGAGCGTGGTGCCGAGTCCTGCAGGCATGCGCTGTCTCCATGCGAGGCACACGCGGCAGGTTCAAGCCGCCCGCACCTCTTCCGGCGTGAACTATACATTTTCCCCGAAGTCCACCCGGGCGACCCGCCGCCCGCGCCGAACCGGCGCTCACACGCGGTCATCGATCGGGGTTTGAGTGCCGTCGAGAACTGCTCGCTCCTGCGTCGTGGTGCGGATGAGGCGGTTGCCTTCATCGGTCATGCGGCGGTCCTCGAATTGCTCTCAAGGCCCCGGTTGATCCGGCCGAGGGACGGCGTAGAATCGATCGACTTCGAGCGATGATCCTCATCATGATGATTCGTCCAGTACACAGCGCGACGACGACGGCCACGACCATCCTTCGGGGATGACGGCCGCCGCACGCGCTTCAAGAGCAAGCTTCGCGGGCACGGCCGGCCGTGCCCGTTTGTGTTTTTGTTGTAGATTGTTGCCGACCGCCATCGCATCGTCGGCCATTGGGGCCGCCGATGCGATCACAGGCCAGAGGCCTGTGCCACTGCTCTGTGTTTATCACAGGCGAGACGCCTGTGCCACTACTGAGTATGAGGTGATCTGAGAATCATGCCACGCATCACGCTTCCGGATGGGAGCACACGACAGTTTGACGAGCCGGTGACCGCGCGGCAGGTCGCGGCGGACATTGGCGCGGGCCTCGCCAAGGCCGCGATCGGCGCGAAGATCGACGGCGTGCTTTGCGACCTCGACACGCTGATCGACAACGACGTCGAACTCGCCATCGTTACGCCGATGGATCGCAAGACAGGCCAGTCGAGCGCCGATGCGCTTTATCTGCTGCGCCATAGCGCCGCGCACGTCATGGCCGAGGCGATCCAGCGCATCGTGCCCGGCGTGCAGCTTGTGTATGGTCCGCCGGTGGAGAACGGCTTCTATTACGACATGGCCGTGCCCTCCCAGCGCCCGCTGACCACCGCCGATTTCGAGGCGATCGAGGCGGAGATGGCGAAGATCATCGGTGAGGACCGGCCGTTCACTCGTTATGAGATGGCGGCGGACATCGGCTTGAGCAAGCTGCGGGGGGAAAGCAGCAAGTACAAGATCGACAACGCCGAGCGCGCCATCGACGGCGGGTCCGCTGCGCTCAGTTGGTACGCCACCGGAGTTCCCGGCAAGAACTGGGAAGACCTGTGCCGCGGACCGCACGTGCCTTCGACCGGTCGCATCGGCGCGTTCAAGGTTATGAGCCTCGCATCGTCGTACTGGCACGGTGACGCGGCGTCGGATTCGCTCACCCGCGTCTATGGAACCGCCTTCGCCGACCAGAAGCAGCTTGATAAACATCTCGAGTTGCTCGAAGAAGCGAAGAAGCGCGATCACCGCGTCATCGGCAAACAGCTTCAGCTATTTCACATTGACGAAGCGGTCGGCCAGGGTCTCATCCTCTGGACCCCCAACGGCGCCGCGATTCGCACCGAGCTGCAGAATTTCATCAGCGCGGAACTCACCAAGCAGGGCTATCGCCAGGTCTATACGCCGCACATCGGCCGGCTGGAACTGTACAAGACCTCCGGCCACTTCCCCTACTATCAGGACAGCCAGTACCCCCCCCTCATCGACCACGAATTCCTGGCGTCGCTGGCGAAGGACGGCTGTCCGTGCGCCGAGCTGGCCAACCGCATGAAAGCGGGCGAGGTGGACGGCTATCTGCTGCGGCCGATGAACTGCCCGCACCACATTCGCATCTTCGCCTCTCAGCCGCACAGCTACCGCGATCTGCCCGTGCGGCTGGCTGAGTTCGGCACGGTGTATCGCTTCGAGCAGTCCGGCGAGATCGGCGGCATGACTCGCGTCCGCGGCTTCACGCAGGATGACGCCCACCTCTTCTGCACTGAAGATCAACTGCACGCGGAGCTGCTCGGCTGCCTGGACCTCGTGAAGATCATCTTCAAGACGCTGGGGATGAACGAGTATCGAGTGCGCGTGGGCCTGCGCGACATCGACAGCAGCAAGTACGTCGGCGATTCGAAGAACTGGGACAAGGCCGAGCAGGCCTGCCGCGCCGCGGCCCAGACCCTCGGCGCGCCGTTCACCGAAGAGCCGGGCGAAGCCGCGTTCTATGGCCCGAAGATCGACTTCATCATCAAGGACGTCGTCGGCCGCGAATGGCAGCTTGGCACCATCCAGGTCGATTACAACCTGCCGCAGCGGTTTGATCTGTCGTACATCGGGCCGGACAACGCGCCGCACCGGCCTGTGATGATCCACCGCGCGCCCTTTGGCTCGATGGAGCGCTTCATCGGCGTGCTCATCGAGCACTTCGCCGGCGCGTTCCCGACGTGGCTGGCGCCCGAACAGGTTCGCGTCTTGCCCGTCAGCGAGAAGACCTCGGCATACGCACACGAAGTCTTCGCGCAGATCAAGTCCAATGCCGCGCGCGTGACCATCGACGATTCCAACGAGCGCATCCAGGCGAAGATTCGCAACGCGGCGCTGATGAAGGTTCCCTATCAGCTCATCGTGGGCCCGAAGGAGGCGGCGGAGCGCGGTGTGAGCGTCCGCATGCGAGGCGTGGAGCACGATCTGGGCATGATGAGCCTGTCGGGGTTCGTCGCGGCGCTGCGGGAGGAAGTCGCCGGGCGATCGCTTGAGAGCATCGTCGCCCAGCGACTGCCTCTGCCCGCGGGCGCGGCGTGAACAACCGTCCAGCACTGCAAGGGCACATTCTAGAGGCCCCGCGTGCCCTCGCCGACCGCTCTGCGGCCTGCCCAGCCTCGGAAAAGCGCTGAAACGGGGTTGCTTGCGGCCCGATATGGTTGTAGGCTTAGGCAGCACGGGGCCGGGCGTCCGCCCGCAGCCCCGTCAAGTTGTTGATGGAGACCCGGCTCTGATGCGATCGCTCATCTCTTCGACCACCGCCGGGACTGTCGTGCGCGACGTCCCATGATGCTGGTCCGCACGCCCGTTCGTCATCGTGAATCACGTTCGCCCGCGGCTTGGCCGGCGTGGTTCGTCGTCACATCCACTCGGCCGCAGTAAAGGAAACACGCCATCGCCACTCGACCATATGCTCGCTCCCAGGAAGGCCCCCGCCGCGGCCCCCGCATCAACGACATGATTCGCGTCCCCCGCGTCTTTCTCATCGACGAGAACAACGAGAAAGTCGGCGAAGTGGACACCGTGGAAGCCAAGCGTCGCGCCTACGACGCCGGACTCGATCTCGTCGAGATCGCGCCGGACAACCGCCCGCCGGTCGTTCGCATCCTCGACTACGGCAAGTGGAAGTACGAACAGGCCAAGAAGGATCGCGCGAGCAAGGCGAAATCCAAGACGGCTGAGCTCAAGGAAGTTCGTCTCGGCCGGTCGATGAAGATCGACCCGCACGACGTGCAGATTCGCATGAACCAGGCGAGGCGCTTTCTGCTGGAAGGCCACAAGATTCAGATCGTGCAGAACTTCCGCGGCCGGGAGATGATGCACAAAGACCGCGCGTATGCGCGCATGCGCGAGATCACCGAAGAGTTGGCCGACATCGCCAAGCCCGAAACTTCGCCGCGAATGATGGGCCGGCGC
>CAZLDF010000251.1:0-11479 GCA_964558095.1 uncultured Isosphaeraceae bacterium
GCCCAGGGATAGCTATCCCTGGGCTTGCGGAAGCGGAATCTCAAAGGACGAATTTACTGTGAGAGGAACAGCGGAATGCCCGTCTGGTGCAGCGCTTCCAGCGCGCTGTCGCCCTTGATCAAGCGCGCGAGTTTGCCTCGCGGCGAGGCGCCCATGACGATGAGGTCGGCTTTCCACTCGGCGGCGTGGCGGCTGATCTGGCCGCGCGGGTGCTCCTGCACCGCTTCGGTTTCGCACTCATAGCCGTGCGCCCGCACGTACTCCGTCGCGTCGATGAGCAGCGGATCGGACTCGGATTCAGGCATTCCGAAGCAACTGATCCGAAGCAGCGGCTTGCCCCAGGGGCGCATCTGGACGAACCGCTTCATCGCCTTGGCGGCTTCGATCGACCCGTCGTAGGCAATGAAGGCTCGCTTCACAGGTCGGAACTCTTCTCCCACGGCGAGGATCGGGCGGATGCCGTGCGCGACGAGGTTCAGCACTTCGTCGCCGTGCTCGCGCAGCACGCCGTACTCGAACAGCCCGTGCATGCCGATGATGCACAAGTCGTTGTAGCGCCAGAGCGAGATGAACTGTTCGATCGCGTCGCCTTCCACCTGATGGACGCGATGGTGGATGCCGCTGCGCTCGCATACGCTGCGAAAATAGTCCATCGATTCCTGTTCGTGGTGCAGGACTTCCTGCATGCGGCGTTCGGCGATGCTGCGCGCAGCCGAGCTGCCGCCCACGGGAACCGGTCCGACGTTTTGCAACCGGCTGACGTCGGTGACGGCGAGGCCGACGATCTGCGCGTCATGGCGGTGCGCCAGTTCGACGGCATAGTCGATCGCGGAATTCATGAACGACGTGCCGCTGAGCGCGACGAGGATTCGTTTGATCATGGCCGGCTCCTGAAACGAGCAGCAAGCGCCTGGCGGCCGCCCGGCGACTCAGAGCAGAAACAGAATGGTAATCAGCACGAAGACCGGGATCAGGATCGGGAGGCTGTATTTGAACATGTAGCCGAAGAAGCTGGGCATCTTGATGCCGGACTGTTCGGCGATGGCCTTGACCATGAAGTTGGGGCCGTTGCCGATGTACGTCATCGCGCCCATGAACACCGCGCCGAGGCTGATGCCGATCAGCAGGTCCTCGCGCATGAAGTGGCCTCCGACCAGTTGCAGGATGCCCGGGCCAGGCGAATGCGTCATCGCGTTGGCGGTCTGGAAGAACACAACATAGGTCGGCGCGTTGTCGAGGACGCTCGAGAGCGACCCCGTCGTCCAGAAGAAGTGCCAGGGTTTGTTCAGGCCGAGGTCCGGGCCGCTGACGTTGAGCACCTGTACCGGGACTTGCATGGCGATGAAGATGCCGATGAACAGCGCCGCCACTTCCAGGATCGCCGCATAGTTGAAGTTGTTGTCCTCGCGAATGACCTTCGGCGTGGCCTTCAGCGACAACGCCACGAAACCCAGCATCACCAGCTCGCGCATGAACGGAAACGGCGTGAAGTTCGTGCCCGGCAACGGACTGCGATCGCTGATGAACGCGACCGCGACGACAACGCCCAGCAGCCACAGCAGGTTGATTCCGCCGCGCAATCGCAGCGGCTTTCGCGTGGTTTCGTCCTTCCTGATGTCGCGCGGCAGCTCTTTCTTGTACATCCGCGTGTCCCACACGTAATAGATCACGAGCAGAATCACGCAGCACAGCGCCCATTCCTTCCACAAGCCCAGCGTCCAGAAGAACGGCACGCCGTTGAGATAGCCCAGGAACAGTGGCGGATCGCCGATTGGCAGCAGCGTGCCGCCGACGTTGCTGACGAGGAAGATGAAGAAGACGACGGTGTGCACGACGTGCCGCCGCTCTGCGTTGGTCTGCAGAATCGGACGGATAAGCAGCATGCTGGCGCCGGTCGTGCCGACGACGCTGGCGATCGCGGCGCCGGTGGCGAGGAACGCGGTGTTCGTCAGGGGATGGGCGGGCAAATCGCCCTGGATGCTGATGCCGCCGGTGATGACGTACAAACTGAACAGCAGGACGATGAATGGGATGTATTCAGCGACGATGGCGTGTTCGAGCACGGGCACGACGTGCTCGATGCCGGCGACGGTCCAGTAATAGCCGATCGTCGCAGTCGCCGCCATGATCGACACGCCCAGTCGATTCAGGTTGCTTTCCCACCAGTGATGCGTCGCTGAAATCAGCGGCAGCAGCGCGATGCAGGCGAGAATCGCCACGAAGGGCAGGACGCCCAGCAGCCACATCCGCGGCATTTCGGGCGCCGCGTGCTCGGCGGCGTGGTCGCCTCGCATCAGCGATGAGACCACCAGCATGCCGACGATCGTCGCGCCGACCACGATGGCGATCCAGCCCGAGGTGGCGATGACCGGCTTGTTCGGGCCGGCGGAATGAGCGGCGTCTTGCGGGGGGGCGGCGGCGTGCGTGGTCATCGGCGTGTGTTCCGGGGCTGATCTTCTGGGTTCGCGCGACCGGCTAGCCGCAGCCATTGCGGCACTTTACAACATCGCGCCGTCGCACGTTACTTGTGCTCAGAGGCTCTCGGCGCGCAGGAGCGAAAGGCCGGGCGATGCGATTCGCGACTGACAATATCGGTCCCGGCCGGCGGCGACTGAACCGCTCGGTGCTGCGTCGAACCGAATCCCCATCAGCGGCCTATCCTCACATCCATGTATCGCCGGCTGGCATCCAGGGCTCCTCACGCGGCTTGCCCGCGATCCCACCTCGCCGGGCGCGTCGCACTCGGGGCGGTGGCGCTTCTCGCCGTGGCGTGGATAAACGGAGCCTGCCTCGCGGATTCCGTCGCGTTCGGCCGCTACCGCTCCACCATCGATGATCTGCGTTCGCCCGCGGCGGTCGCCGTTGATGCCGGCGGTCGCGTGTTCATCTGCGAGCCGCACCTCGGTCGCGTGCGCATTTTCGACGCATCGGGCGGCGAACTCGCGGTCTGGGCCGAGCAGCAGGGCGAACTGGCCGTCCCCAGTGGGATCGCAACCGCGCCGGGCGGTCTGGTCTTTGTCGCCGAAGCCAAGCTCAATCACATCGCGGTGCTCGAGGATTCCGGTCAATCCAAATGGACGCTCGGCCGCGCGTGGGGCATGACGATCCTGCGCCAGCCGCATGGACTTGCGGTCGCGGGCGATCGCGTGGTCGTCGCCGACACGGGCAACGATTGCGTGCGCGTCTTCGGACTCGACGGCACGCTGATGGGCACGATCGGCCGCGGTTCCGGAAGCGCGAGCGGAGGGGGTGGTGCGGGGCCGGGCGCGCTGCGACGCCCGCTGGATGTCGCGGTCGATGACGAGGGGTTCGTCTATGTCGCCGATTGCGACAATCATCGCGTCCAGAAGTTTTCCGCCGACGGCTCGTTCGTGAAGTCGTGGGGCGACTGGGGCGCGTTCCCGGGCCTCTTCAGCGAGCTGTGCGCCATCGAACACTACGACGGCAGGCTGTATGTCGCCGACCGACTGAATCATCGCGTGCAGGTGTTCGATCTCGAGGGCGAATTCCTCTATCAATGGGGCATGCACCCGGTTGTGCTGCGCGAAGGCGAAGGCAAGATTCATTATCCGAACGCGATCGCGATGCACCCGCGCGGCGAATGGGCGGTGGTCGGCGAGGCGTTCGAGAACCGCTGCCAGTTGTTTGCGCCCGTGGAAAACGCCGAGGAGTTGCGAAACGAACTTCCAGCGGAGAAGGACACGCAGTCGCACTTCGGGCTTGGCATCGCCGCGGCCGACGGCCGGCTGGCGGTGTGGGAAGCCGAATCGCGCGCCGTCTATGTGTTCGACACGCGCGCAGGGGGGGGCGACGTGCCGATCCTCATCACCAGGTTCGGTCAACCAGGCGGCGGCGCGAGCGACCTCGGCGAAATCACGTCCATGCAGATATTGCCCGGCGGTGA
Source organism: uncultured Isosphaeraceae bacterium (assembly GCA_964558095.1). Taxonomy (GTDB): domain Bacteria; phylum Planctomycetota; class Phycisphaerae; order Phycisphaerales; family SM1A02; genus CAZLDF01. The sequence continues at coordinate 3,905 of CAZLDF010000251.1, forward strand.
GCGGCTGCTGGTCAACAACGCGACAAGTCGAAGCGTGCAGGTTTTCGACCTGCCGAAGGGCGACGGCCGGCTGCGGTTCGATCCTTTCCTCGCGAAGTTTGTCAAGTCGGTGCGCTGGTCGGATCGCGCCGCCGCGGTCGAATCAGCCGATCAATCGCGGCGGCTTCGCGACATGGCGCCCGCGGCGTGTGTTCGCGACGCCGACGGCCGGCTGTATGTGCTCGACACCGCGTCGCCCGCCGTGCTCGTGCTGGACGATCAATACCGGCTTCAGGATGTCTGGCGAGGCGAGGCTTCGGTTCCGTGCGGCCTCGAGCGGCCGATCGCAGCGGCGCTGACTTCCGATGGCGGCAAGCTGCTGGTCGTCGATGAATGGGCGCGGTGCGTGCACGTCTTCACGCGCGACGGGGCGCATCTCGACGCATGGGTCGCGGCGGATACGGACAGTCAAACGAAGCTTGTGCACCCGGTTGCCGTTGCGGTTGCCGCGGATGATCTGGCTTACGTTGTCGATGCCGAATTGAACGCGGTGATCGCGTACGATCCATCCGGTCGCGTCGTGCGGCGGTGGGGCGAGTTGGGCATGGGCGCCGGCGATTTCCACCAGCCCTGGGGCGTCGCGATCGGCGACGACGGCCGCATCTTCGTGCTCGATCACGGAAATCACCGCGTGCAGGCCTTTCGGCCCGATGGAACATGGCTCGCGGCGTTCTCGGCGGGCAGCGCCTACACCCCGCGACGTCCCGTGCCCGATTGGATGGAGCAGTGGAGGCCGCCGTCGCCATGAATCGATGGACTTCCGTGATGATGATTTTGATCGCGATCGCGACGCTGTGCGCTTGCAAGCCGCGCGACGGCGTGCCGCAACCGATGATGACGTCGCGGGCGAGCACGGACGAACCGCCGTCCGAAGAGGAGAATTCCGGCGTGTCGCTTTCATCGTTGCCCAGCGTCACAGGCATGACGCGAGTGCGCAGCAACGACGGGCTGTACGACGTCTATTACCGCACGATTCCACAATCGGTTCCGCTCAACGAGATGTTCGGCATGGAATTGGTGATCGTGCCGACGTCGGCGGCGGACGGGCAGCCGTCGCCGCAAATCGTCACCGCCGACGCCGCGATGCCGCATCACGGCCACGGCATGAACCACATGCCGAGCGTCAGCCGGCGCGGCGACGGGGCGTACGTCGTCCAAGACATGCTGCTGCACATGTCCGGGTACTGGGAAATCTATGTAGATGTCCAGCGCGATGGGGTGACGGAGCGCGCGCAATGGTCGCTCGAACTCCAATGATTTCAGCGCTTCATGTCGGCGCATTGACCGCGGCGCTGGTGTGCGCTGTGGCGCTGTGCGGCGCGGCGGGGGATGCTTCGCAGGACGCCCCGCCGCCGGTCAGTTTCTCGGAGCAGGAGATCGCGCTGATATTGCAGCACTCGCCGCTGCCGGCCGTTCCCGCCGACCCGACGAATCGTTTCGCCGACGATCCCGTCGCGGTAGAATTCGGCCACCGATTGTTTTTCGAGACGGCGCTCTCCGGTCGCGGCGACGTCTCCTGCGCCACGTGCCATGATCCACTGAAAGCGTTCGCGGACGGCAAGCAGCTTTCGGAAGGCGTCGGCGTCGGAAAGCGCCACTCGCCGGCGCTGTGGAACGTCGCCTACAACCGCTGGTTCTTCTGGGACGGCCGCAGCGATTCGCTGTGGTCGCAGGCGCTGGTGCCGCTTGACAGCGAGGTCGAGATGGACGGCGGGCGCATGCACGTGGCGCGCGTGATGCACGCCGACGAGCGTCGTCGCCGCCAGTACGAAGCCATCTTCGGCCCCATGCCGCCGATGACTGACACGGCTCGCTTTCCGGTCGAAGCGCGCTTTCTGCCGGCGAAAGCCGACTCCGCGGCACATCAGGCGTGGATGCGCATGAGCGAGGAAGATCGAGAAGCGGTCTCGACGGTGTACGCCAACGTCGGCAAGGCGATCGCCGCGTACGAGCGCAGGCTTGTCAGTCGCGAGTCGCCGTTCGACGCATTCGTTCGCGAACTTCGCGCAGGCGAGGCGACGGAGGGCGTGGGGGAAGGGGGGGGACAGGCGATCAGCGAGTCGGCGAAGCGTGGGCTGAAGCTGTTCGTCGGCCGGGCGAATTGCCGGTTGTGCCACAGCGGGCCGAACTTCACCGATGGCGAGTTCCACAACACGGGCGTTCCGCCGCTGGAGCGCGGCCTGCCACGCGACACGGGGCGCTACGGCGGCGTGGATTTGCTGCGGAGCGACCCGTTCAACGCCGCAGGCGATCTTTGCGACGATCCCCGAGGATCGGCGGCGGCTCGGACCCGCTCGCTGACCAACAGCACAGATAACTGGGGGCGTTTTAAGACGCCCACCTTGCGAAACGTCGCTCTGACGCCGCCATACATGCACCAGGGCCAGTTCGCCGGCCTCGACGAGGTGCTGAAGTTCTACTCCACGCTCGATGACGCGGTGCAGCTCGATCACCATCGCGAGCAGGTGCTTCAGCCGCTGAATCTGACCGAGCAGGAGATCTCGGACCTTCAGGCCTTTCTCGAATCGCTGACCGGATCGCAGGCAGGGGGGGCAGAGTGGGCGGACGTACCAGCCGAGCTTCTCCAGCCGCCCGCGTCCGCCACGAAACCGTGAGTCAGCTCTGGCCGTATGCTCCGCAGGCGGCATGATCTTCATTCACGTGCCGGGTTTTGCTGGCAAGCTGGCGAGATTCCGGTACACTACCCGCGGGTGGGGCCTTCGGCGTGGATGCGCCCGTGCATGTCTGCCTCACACACCGGGAGATGCAATGAAGGCTTCAACTGTTTTCGGTCGCAAATTGCTGGTCGGTCTCTGTCTCGCCTCAATTGCTTCGCTGTGCTGGGCGCACGAGAACGACCCCAAGGCGCGCGATCGCCAGCCGCGGTATGAAGGCGCCGGCTACCGCATGGGCCAGGATGCCATGCGCGGTTCGCCCGCGTTCGCCTCCGACGGCGTCACGCTGCTGAGTTGGCTTCCCCTCCCCGAGTTCGGCAACCACTCCAGCGGCAACGACTGCTGGGGCTATGTCTCTCCCAGCGGCCGCGAGTATGCGCTCATGGGCCTGGAAAAGGGTACCGGGTTCGTCGAGATCACCGATCCGACGGATGCGCAGATTATTGCCGTCATGACCGGACCGACGAGTCTGTGGCGCGACATCAAGACCTACCAGAGCTATGCCTATGCCGTCAGCGAAGGCGGCGGCGGCATCCAGGTGTTCGACCTCTCGCAGATCGACGACGGCATCGTCACCGAGTTGCCTTCGGTCAACACCCCGGCGGGAACGACCGGCAAAACGCACAACGTCGCGATCGACGAAGTCAGCGGCTTCCTCTACCGCTGCGGCGGCGACAGCAACGGCCTTCGCATCTACAGCCTCGCCAATCCCGCTGCTCCGGTGTATTCAGTTTCGTGGAGCGATCGCTACGTGCACGACGTGCAGGTCGTGACTTACACCTCCGGCCCGTACGCCGGCAAGCAGATTGCCTTCGCCTGCGCGGGCTTCAACGGCGGCAGCGTCAGCCCGGGCCTGGACATCATCGACGTGACCAACAAAGCCGCGGTCGATGATCCCGGCGACGGCGAGCTTCTGGCCAACAATTACAACTACGACGCCTTGGCGGCATACTCGCACCAGGCCTGGCTCAGCCCCGATCGTCAAACGCTCTACCTCGACGACGAACTCGAGGGCAACAACGGCGTCACGTCCACCATCCACGTCATCGACGTCAGCGATCTCTCCAATCCCCAGCAGGTCAATACGGCCACCAATGGCAACACCGCCATCTCGCACAACCTCTACACTCGCGGCGATTACATCTTCTGCAGCAACTATCGCAGCGGGCTTCGCGTCTATGACGCATCGCTCGACCCCGAAGCGCCGGTGCAAACCGCGTACTTCGACACCTATCCCGCCGACGATGGAACGTCCTTCAACGGCCTGTGGAGCAACTACCCGTTCTTCCCCAGCGGCCTGGTGATCGGCAGCGACCTTGAACGCGGCCTCTTCGTCTGGTGGCTCGGACCGCAGCCGCTCAATTTCTCCTATCCCCAGGGCTTGCCTCAGAACACAGGCCCCGACGGCATGACCGTGCGCGTCGATGTCGGCGAAGTCGGTGAGTTCGAACTCGACGCGTCGAGCGTTACGCTTTACTACGACGACGGCGACGGGTTCGAAGCCGCGCCGATGAGCGAAGTCACGCGCGGCAGCGGTTCGTTCGAAGTGACCCTCCCGACGCTCAATTGCCCGGGCGCGGTGCAGTATTACGTCGGCGCGCGCACCGTCGGCGGCTTCGAGTGGCACGATCCGCAAGGCGCGCCCTCGATGACGCATTCCTCAGAAGTCGCCATCGATCAGACCAACCTCATGGCCGACGACTTCCAGACCGATCTGGGCTGGACGCCGTCCATCCAGGGCGCGACCAGCGGCCAGTGGCAGCGCGGCGTGCCCGTGAACGACGGCGGCTGGCAGTACGACCCCGCCTCCGACTCCGACGGCTCCGGCCAGTGCTACCTCACGCAGAACGAGACCGGCAACACCGACGTGGACAACGGCGCGGTCGTTCTGGTCTCGCCGCTCATCGACGGCTCGGCGGGCAATCTCATCATCAGCTACGACTACTACCTCTACCTCACCGATTCCAGCGGCGTGGACAAGCTGCTCGTCGAAGTCAGCGACAACGACACCGCCGGGCCGTGGGTGACAGTCGCCAGCCACACGCAGAACAACGCAACCTCGTGGTCGAGCGTGCAGATCTCGCAGAACGATCTAGATGCGCTCGGTGTCGCGGCGACCTCCACCATGCGACTGCGATTCACCGCCAACGACGACGACCCTGCAAGCATCGTCGAGGCGGGCGTCGATGCCATCAGCATCGACAGCGCCGTCTGCGAAGTCGAGGTTCCATCCTGCTCGGAAGACATCGCCCCCGCGCCCAATGGCGATGGGCAGGTGTCTATCGCGGATGTTACGGCCGTCATCACCGCCTTCGGTCTGCCGTGCAAGGACTGCCCACAGGACGTCGCCCCCGCGCCCAATGGCGACGGCCAGGTGACCATCGCGGATGTCACAGCGGTGCTCACCGCCTTCGGCCCATGCGATCCGTAATTGGCCGGGCGTCGGGCTTGCACGGACGCAACCGCCGGTTCCCTGCGCTGCCGCTCAGCCGTGGCGCTGCGTCGGCGACGCCATGCCGTGGGGTTTCATTTTGCCGAGCTGCGCGTCGGTGACGGGGTGCGTCAACTCCACGTCGCGGCCCTCGCGGCGAATGAGGCCCGCGGGCCGATCGACGGCCGTCAGCGCGGTCACTAATCCCTCGTCGTCAATGCGACGGATGAGAGTCGTCGCAACGGAAGGTTGAATGAACCGGCGAGTCGGCTCTGTGGTGACGTTCGCGATCATGGTCAGCTCTGCATCGCCGGTGCTGACGCGGCGAATCGATGTCGGCTCCAGCGCAGAACTCTCCGACGGCGCGACGCCTGAATGCTCGACAACCATCGGCGTCGGAAGACGCTCGACCATCCCGTCTCGATCGGACGTGATCGACACAGCGAGGATGCCGACGAGAGCCAGCAGCGCCGACCCGGCCGCGAAGCGCCGACGCAGCGCGCGCCGGCGATGCAGCTCGCGCATGGCCGTTTGCAGTTCATCCAGCATGCTCGCGCGGCGATGTCGAACCGTCATCGACAAATCATCGGGGCTGTTTCGTTCATCACTTGGGTTCATCGAGCGTCTCCTTGGCGCGCATGCGCAATCGGGCGATCACGGCCGCTAGTCGGCGGTGGACGGCCGACGGCGCGATGTTGAGAAGCCGGCTGATTTGCTCGAGCGTCCAACCGAGATGATGGCGCATCATCAGCAGGTCGTGGGCCGCGGGATCGAGTCGATTCAATTCATCGCGCAGCCACGCGACGCGATCGGCGAGGTTCGCGTCGGCGTCGCTCGAATGCCGTGAGCGCACGGCCTCGCGGCGTCCATCACGCCGCCGGCTCTGGGCCGTCTCGCGGCGAAGCATGTCCAGCGCCGCCGTGCGCACCACCACATGCAGCCACCGCTGTAGCGCCTGCTCGTCGTCCAGGGGCCGCGTTGACCTGATGATTCGCATCATGGCGTTTTGCACGACGTCGAGGCAGAACGAATCGTCGCGCCCCGTGATCCGCCGCGCGTCGTGGTACATTGAATCGAATCGGGCCTCGTAGAAGCGGGCGAGCGCTTCGCCGTCGCCGCGCGCGATTTGCTGCGTGAGTTCGCGGACCGATTCGGACAACGAGCGCCCTCGCGATCAGAAGGACTGGACGTCCCGGCCGGGGGATTGAGGGGGGTCATGGCTTGGAACGCTGCGAAAGTTCCTGCTGCAGCATATGCACCTGGGTGCTGAGCACGCGCAGCTCGTCATTGCGTTCGGACAGTTCGCGGCGGGCGGCGTCGAGTTCATCGCGCAGCACGTCGTTGGGCGTTTGCAGCGCGATGGATTCATTGCGCACGGCCGTCATGGTGTCTTCGCAGGTCTTGATGCGCGCCAGCAGGCCTTCGCGTTCGCCGGGGCCGAGCGATCCGCTTCGGCGCTGGCGGGCGTTTTCGAGGGTCATCGTGGAATCTTCGAGCTGCGCAACGACTTCATAGATGATATGGATTTGCTCTTCAGTGCCGCGGGCGATAAGAAGGCCGGTCTCTTCGTGGAATCGAATCTCTGGTTTGGATGCCTGCCCGGTGACGAGCGTGAGCGCGGTTTCGATCGCGGTCAGCGCGTCGGCGGCGCTGATGTGGCCGGGTTCGAGAATGTTGCTCAGCGAGATGACGGATGACCGCGATTGCGTCGCGCGGGGGTCGGCCCCGGGCGCGCCGGTCGCGATGGCGAAGAGCGTGTAGATCGGCGTGCTGGCCTGCCGGTGGCCGGAGGTGTCGCGCACCCGCAGCACCCACCGCTGGCCGTCGAGGATCGCGTCATGCTGATCGAGCAAGCCGACAGCGGAACGGAGATCGACGGATTTGAGATCCATTGCCGGCACGGGCAGTTCGCCCGCTCCGGGCATGACGATGATGTTAGATCGCGGGCTGGCGTTGCGAATGGCCGATGCGTACTCCGTGACGCTGCCGCCCTTGAATTGCAGATCGAAGACGCCCAGGTCGCCGGACGGGGCGCTTTGCAGCGCCGAGGCGGGCGAGCCTCCGGCCAAGGCGAGCGTGACGAAGATCGTAACGAGGGCGCAAGAGGCAAGCAGTCGATGACGCATGGGGGTGCTCCAGAAGTCCTGCCGTCGCGGCGGAAGTCGCCGCGCGGTCTGCAGTTCAACGCCGCTGAAGTGTCCACTTTCCGCGCGAATGCGATATTCCTTTGATTCGCGGCCGACTCATTCGCCGGCGATGGTGGGAATCTGATCGATGAGCCACCGAGCGAACTCCGCTTTCGACAGGCCGCCCGACGGAGGCGTCAGTTCGCGGCCGCCGCCCAAGAACACCACCGCGTCGATCGAGTCGGATTCCATCGTTTGCAGCGGATTGGCGACGATCGCATCGATGGCCTTGCTGCGGAGCTTC
>CAZLDF010000252.1:0-3349 GCA_964558095.1 uncultured Isosphaeraceae bacterium
CATCACAGGAATCAGGGCGTTGTCGTTGATGCGCTCCTGCTTGAATTGGAGAGGGGTGACCATGCCATCGACGAGGCCGACCGCGAGGGAATAGGGCAGCGAGTGGTCGGCGGTTTCCTTGCTGGTCGGGCGATATTTCGCGGGGTCGCCAAGGATGTCCGCAGCGCGGGCGATGACTTCGACCTTGATCTCCGTGACGACATTCGGGTTGATCTTGTGTTCCTTGACGATCTTCATCATCGCAGTGAGGGGGGCGTGGCTGAGCGCTTCGATCGGGAAGGACTTCATGCCGCAGTCGATGACTTTGTAGTGGTCGGTCGGTTTGGTCGGCAGGTTGTCGGTCAGCATGTTCAGGTGGAACTTCGCTTGCGCCCCCGCCCCCCCCGCCTCTCCCGTCCCCCCCCCCTTCGTCTTCACCATTTCGAAGCAGTGGACGAACGATTCCTTGCCGTCGATGACGTGTTCCGGTCCGCTGTAACCCAGCTTCGCAAGCAGCGCCGCCTGCACCCCCCCGCGCGTCGCAAGCGGATCGACGGTGTTCTTCATGTGCGTCAGCTTCCCCGCGGTCACTGCGCCAAGACACATCGAAGGCGAAGCGCTGATCCCCACCGCCTGCTGCATCTGCTCCGCCGTCAAACCCAGCATGCGACCCGCGACATAGGGCGACGCGATGCTGGTCAGCGTCGCGTGATGCCAGCCATATTCGCGAATACCCGGTTCGCCGAACTCGCACAGGCGCATTTCAATTTCGTAAGCGATGATCGTGCCGACAATGAGGTCCTTGCCGGAGAGATCGTTCATCTCGCAGATGCTGAGCGCCGCGGGGATGATGTCCGAGGGATGCGACGGGTCGGCCTTCCAATAGATGTCGTTATAGTCCATCGCGCGGATCATCAGTGCGTTGAGGAAAGCGGCCTCGACGGGATTCGTCTTCCAGCCATCGACGAAGACACTGCACGTCGGGTTCCCGCCCATCGCCTTGAAGTGTTTCAATGCGATCTGCACATCGTGCTGCTGTGAGCCGCCCAGCGCGCAGCCGAAGCTGTCGAAGAGAAAGAGCTTGGCGGCGTGAATGGCCTCAGGGCTGAGGGATTCATAAGTGAGCTTCGATGCCCAGTCGGCGAGCTTGTAGGAGATGAAGTCGGTGTTCTTCTTGGAGGTGTCATGCGCGCCCATGGAGTGCGGGTTCCTGGCTTCGGTTCGGAAAGGATTCTGAAAGTGAGACCCATCGCGAACTCGCGTTGGGGATTACGCAGCGAATTGTAGTGGTTGTTTCGAGGGCCCAAAAGGGGCGGGCCAAAAATGGGCGCGATGGAGAAGCATGTTGTGATCAGTCTTCAGTAGGTCCGACGCTCTTTGCCCAGGCGCGCAGTTCGGCAAAGTATTGCTGGGCGAATTCGTGGCCGACGCCGTCGTATGTCTCAAACTTCCAGTTCTTCATGCCAAGCTCGCGCGCGGATTCCTGAAAGAACGCAACGCGATTGACGAAGTGCTTGCGCCACCATGGGTCGTTTTCGGTTCCGCCGCCGCCGATGAGGAAGAAGATGTGGTGATCGCCGAGCTTGTTCGGCCGGTTGATGCCCGTCCACTCCAGCCCATCATCAATGAAAAAGAAGCCCCGGAATGAGGCAAGCGTGTTCTCGTCGAGCCCCGAAAGCAGCGTCGCGATCGTCTTGGCGCCGTTCGAGTGCCCGCCCAGAATGGAGCGATCGGGATCGATGTTCGGGATGATCTCGCGCATACGATCGAGAATTGTCTTGTACGCCGCTGACACAGCGTCGAAATCTTCGAAGCCGACAGCAAAGGGCCAGCGTTGCGTGGTGTCGTAGTGTTTTTTGAACAGCGGGAACGAGGCGACAATGACGCCGTCGCCGCCGTTGGAGACTTGCATGGGAGTTCCGATTTCGCTGCCGGCGCCACCGTAGCCGCCTTCAAGGAAGACGTAGAGCGGGAAGGAGTCGGTAGAGTTGTAGTTGTCGGGCAGGCGAACGAGCACCGCGGTTGGGATGTCATTGCCGGTGGCGAGCGCGAGCAGCGACTTGGGCATATCTGGAAAGTTGATGCGCATGACCTTGCCGGGCGCAGGCGTGAAGGTATCGTCCTGGAACGCCTGATTCGAGGAAAGGGCGGAGAGTTGGATGCCCGCTCCGACCACCAGAGAGAGGCCAGCCAGCCGATTGCTCATGACATTCTCCATGTGTTTCAGGTGGGATGATGGTATCAATCCTGCTGTGTTGGAACTTCGATGGCCGATATCGGGCACAATCACCCCTGGGAAAGGAGCACTGCAATGGGCATGGGAATGCGAGTCCTCGTCGCGGGCATCGTCGGCGGAATCGTCATGTTCCTCTGGGGCGCGGTGTCGCACATGATGCTGCCGATCGGCAGCATGGGCTTCACGCCGATGCCCAACGAAGATGCCGTCGTCTCGACGCTCAAGGAGTCGATCACGCAGCCGGGCCTCTACTTCTTCCCCGGCCGCGACATGCGCGCCAAGATGGCGCCGGAGCAGGAAGAGGCGTGGCTGACCAAACTGCGCGCGGGCCCGGTCGGCATGGTCGTTTACACGCCTGAAGGCGGCGAGATGATGGAGCCGATGCAGCTCGTCACCGAGTTCGCTTTCAACGTGCTGGCGGTTCTCCTCGGCTCGTTCATCATCGCGCGCATGGCGGTGGGCTATGGCGTGCGCGTGCTGTGCTTCATGTTGCTCGGCGTCATCGCATGGCTGTCCATCAGCGCCTCGCACTGGAACTGGTACAACTTCCCGACGGATTTCTCCATCGGCGAACTCATCGGCGAAGCCGGAGGCTGGCTCCTCGTCGGTCTCGTCGCCGGCGCAATCGTCAAGCCGAGCGTGAAGATCGGCGCGCGGACGTGAACTTCCGGTCCCCCTCTCCCCACGGGGGGGTGGGAGAGGGGTTAGGGATGAGGGCCGTCGGGTCTTGCAGCAACATTGTTCACCGACTTGCCGCATTCGGGACAGACTTTGTGATCGGGGGGGGTGCCGCGGAGGTCGTAACCGCACTGACCGCAGCGGCCCTGCTTGATGCGCCTGCGGCGGCGATAGGCGAACGGCGCGGCGAAGAGCGCCCACAGGATCGCCGCGTAGAAGATTGTGTTGATCGCGAAGCCGGGCCAGATGCCACGAAGCGGGAGATACTGCTTTCCTGCCCATGGCCAATCGCCGGTGAGATTCGCTCTTGAGAGGACTAAGAAACTATCTCAAAACTATGAATCTGGTCGAAAGGATGATAGTGCAGGACGCGCTGATTGGAGCCACGGATGGCCAGAACACGACGTAAGGCGCGGCATTTGCCGACGATCTGGCGGGTGCCGGACGAACTTTGGA
>CAZLDF010000253.1:0-3204 GCA_964558095.1 uncultured Isosphaeraceae bacterium
CGATACACAAAGATGAACTCGTCGCCCCACTCGCGCACGGCGACGTGCAGGTTGCGCACGCCCGATCGCTGCTCGGCCAGCGCGGTCAATTCGTGATAGTGCGTCGCGAACAGCGTGCGGCAACCGCGATCGGCCAGCGCCTCGGCGATCGCCCACGCCAGGCTCAGCCCGTCGAGCGTGCTCGTGCCCCGGCCGAGTTCATCGAGCACCACCAGGCTGCGCTCGGTTGCATTGTGCAGAATGTTGGCGGTCTCCGTCATCTCGACCATGAACGTCGATTGACCGAGATGCAGTTCGTCGGAAGCGCCGATGCGAGTGAAGATGCGGTCGGTCAGGCCGATCGTCGCGCTCTTCGCGGGCACGAAGCAGCCGGTGTGCGCCATGAGAACGATCAGAGCGACCTGGCGAATATAGGTGCTCTTGCCCGCCATGTTGGGGCCCGTGATCAAAGCAAGCGACGCAGCGCGACCTTCTGAACGTGAACTGGATTGCGAAACCGCTTCGTCGCGCGGTTCACCCGCCGTGGCGGGTCGCTCCGTCGCTTCGTCGCTCGCCCCCAGCGCGCAGTCGTTGGGCACGAATCGGTCGCCGAGCGCGCGATCGAGCACGGGATGCCGGCCGTCGCGGATGTCGAGCACCGGTTCATCGACAATGCTCGGGCGGCAATAGTCATGGCGCGATGCGACAAACGCGAAGCTGCCCAGGACGTCCAACTCTGCGACGACCGCTGCGTATTCCAGCAGCGCACTCGTGACGGCCGCGGCCTCGCGGCACAACTTCTCGAACAGGCTCTTCTCGCGCTCGATCGCCCGCGCTTCCGCGGTCGTCACCTTGTCCTCGAACTCCTTGAGTTCGGGCGTGATGTAGCGCTCGGCGTTCTTGAGCGTCTGCTTGCGCGAGAAGGCGTCGGGGACTTTGGTCGCATGCGCGTGGGTGATTTCGATGTAGTAGCCGAAGACCTTGTTGTAGCCGACCTTGAGCGAGTTGATGTTCGTCTGCTCGATGAGGCGCTTCTGATAGGCGGCGAGCCAGGTGGCGGCGTCGCGCTGCAGCAGGCGGGCTTCGTCGAGTTCGGCGTCGATGCCGTCGCGGAACAGGCCGCCTTCGCGCATGTGCGCGGGGGGGGCATCGACGCAGCGATCGATGATCGCTCGCGCCAGTTGGCTGAGCGCTTCTTCGATCGCCAGCAATCGCCGGGCGTGATCCGCCAGCGCCGCTGCGCCCTCGATCAGCTCGCGTAATCGCAGCACGCGACCAGCGCTGCGCCCCAGCGCGACGACGTCGCGGGGCGTGGCCCGCTGCATCGCGAGGCGGCCGGCGATCCGCGCCACGTCCTGCACGCAGCCGATGCACTCGGTCAGATCGCGCGCCAGGTGCGCGTCGTTCAGCAGCGCCGCCACGACGTCCTGCCGGCGCTCGATCGCCTGCCGGTCGCGCAGCGGAAAGCACAGCCACTGGCGCAGCAGGCGTTTGCCCATCGCGGTTCGATTGTGTTGCAGGACCGAAAGCAGCGAGCCGTCGATCTGGCCGCTGCGCATGGTGCGCTCGATTTCGAGCGTTCGCAGCGTGGCGGCGTCGAGCGTGAGGTACTGCGCCGTCTGCTCGCGCCGCGGCGGCTGGAGATGTTTGAGCCGGCTCGCGGCGGCCCCCCCCCCGGCGTCCGGCGACTGCGTCTCCTGCAGATAGCGAATCAATGCGCCGGCGGGACAGACGCCCAGATCGGTTTCGCCGAGCCCGAACCCTTCAAGCGTCTGTACGCCGAAGTGCTCGATGACGATCTGCCGCGCGTCGGTCGGGCGAAACGTCCACGCAGGCCTGGCCGTCAGCGCGCAGGCGAGCGATGTCGCGACTTCCACGAGCTGCGGCGGGGTCGCGCCGTCGGCGGTCTCGACGTGCAGCAATTCCGACGGCCGCAATCGCGCCAGCTCATCGAGCAGCGCGCCCGCGGGCACATCGCGCAGTGTGAACGAGCCGGTTGACAGTTCGGCCGCGGCGAGCACCGCGCCGCTGTCGCCCCCGCCGTGCGCAAAGAACACCGCCGCGATGACGTTGCTCGCCGACTCGTCCAGCAGCGATTCGTCGATCAGCGTGCCGGGCGTCACGACGCGCGTCACAGCGCGATCGACAACGCCTTTGGCATCTTTGGGGTCCTGAATCTGCTCGCACACCGCGACGCGAAAGCCCTGCTCGATCAACCTGCGAAGGTATCCCTCGACCGCGTGATAGGGCACGCCCGCCATCGGAATGCCCTCGGTTCGCTGCGTCAGCGTCAAACCCAGGGCCTTGTGGACCGTGACGGCGTCTTCGTCGAACATCTCGTAGAAGTCGCCCATGCGAAAGAGCAGAATGCACTGGGGATGCTGCTCTTTGAAGCGGCGATATTGCCGCATCGCGGGGGTGTCGCGTGGGTCGCTTCGAGTCGAAGGATGCTTCGCGCTCGCCGGGGAAGCTGTTGACCGGGCGATCGATGTCATGCCGCGCTGTGCCATGAATCGGCGATTCTACGAGAAACGACGCAGCCCCGGAGCGGTTCCGGGGCCGTCGGAGTGCGGCAGAAAGTGGAGCAGATGAGGATCGAACTCACAACCTCCGCATTGCGAACGCGGCGCTCTCCCAATTGAGCTACTGCCCCATGCGGGCCGCCCGTGGGGGCGGGGCCGAGCATCTTACCGGCCCCGCTGGGGCGGGGCCAGTGAACACATCGGCGGACAGGATGTTCAAATCCTGTCAATTTCGGCTTCCGCCGGCGAAGAAAAGCCGCTACAGTGCCCCCGCCTGCGAACCCCCCGGGGCGAGCCGGTAGGAGGAAGAAAGATGCTCGACCAACTGGCCGCCGCGCCGGAAAACGCGGAGGAGGTGGTGCGCGTCATGCGCGTTCTCGCCGACTCGATCCGCCTGCGCCTGCTCGCCGTGCTTCGTCATGGCGAGTTCAACGTCACGGAGCTGCGCGAGCGCCTGGGGCTTTCCCAGCCGAACGTCAGTCACCACCTCGGCGTGTTCCGGTCCGTCGGTTTGGTGGAAACCCGGCGCAAGGGTAAGCACATTTACTATCGCCTGAGCCCGAAGACCGTCACGCTTCTGGGCCGCGACCGAGCGGTGGTGATTCGAACGGGGGGGATCCATCTGCAACTTCTGGATTCCCAGCCGGATGCCGCGGCGGTGGCGGGAGGCGAGCCCCCGGCGTCGGCGGCGCCCGTGGCCGCC
>CAZLDF010000254.1:0-7102 GCA_964558095.1 uncultured Isosphaeraceae bacterium
CGATTCCGCAGGACGCGATCAAAGGCTTCCCCGACAAGGGCTTTTACGGCACATTCCACAGCCCGGTCGGTCAAGGACCCCTTTCGTACGCGGTGACGCTCGACGACGGCACACCCGGCCCCACGCTGATCGAGCACGCTCTGGCGTTTCCATTCCAGATGCTCCAGAAAGATTCGGACTTCGACCAGGTCGGCGAAGTGCTCAATCTGTGGATGTTTGCTCACATCGTGGACGGCGACGGCGCCCCGCTGACGCCCTACACGCAGACCATCAAGACATTGTCCGAATTCCTGCACGAGGAGTCCAGGAGTTTTCGAAACGCCGCATTGGATGCGGATGGCGACGGGAGGGTGTTCTTCGGCGAAGTGCTCGGCTCGCGCCTGACCAAGGCTCGCCTGGGTCGCCTCGCCTGGTTCCCCATGAACACCAACTTCAGCGGCACGCCGCTGCCGGTGAACCAAGTCATCGGCTCGATCCCGGTGAGCGAGTGGAACGATCCCGCCGACGAGTACTTCGCCGACCCGCGGCTGGGCGTTCCGGTTCTGCCCGCGACGGCGCGGCTGCTCGACGCCTTCGTTTGCGACGGCCCCGGCGTCGATTGGAACCCCAACAATCGCGTCAGCTTCAACCTCGCGGGCAACTTCACCGGCAAGGCGACGGCGGCGCTGCTCAACATCAACACCGCCTCGATGGAGGCGATGCGAAGCTTGCCTTCCTGGTACAAGCTGATTCACCGCGAGAGCTTTCGCTATGCCGACATGCCGCGCGTCGCGATCGCTGAAGCCGTCGCGCAGTATCGCGATCACCTGTCGGGCAACGTCCCCGTCGCATTCCCGCCAGTGATTGTGACACCGGATGCGCTGAATCCGACGCAAGGCATCTACGGCGGGCCTGACTTCAGCAACCCGGGGAACCTGCCCGCCTATGCTGTCGGAATCGGGTCTGCTCGCCGCGATCGGGGTTTCGCCAGCACTGGCGAACTGCTGCTCATGCAGCAGATGTTTCGCGCCAGGGACTACTCGGCGAATGAGCCCGTCGCACTCCAGAACATCGTGAACATCCAGAATCCCGGCCAGGTTCTCGTCTTCGCCGACGCGTTCCGGCCAGACTTCGCGTCGCACGATCCGTTCACTCGATACAGCGGCGGGGAATTCGCCAGCGGCGCCGACATTTCGACCGACGTGGTCGGCGACAACACGATCGCCGGCGACGCGCTGGGCAGCGGGTCGATCTTCGCGACTGGCGCCGACGTCTTCGCCGGCTCGGGCGACGCCGTCGCCCGCGATGCCGAGGAGCAGAACCTCCTCTTCGCCGGCGCTTCCAACCTCATCACCACCCGCAGCGACACGTTCACCGTCTATTTCAAGGTCCGCACGTTCAAACAGAACCCGCTGACGGGCGTGTGGGACGCAACCGACCGCGAGCAGATCGTCGAGGACGCCCGCTACGTGATGCTCGTCGATCGCGGCAGCGTCAACAAGCCGTCGGACAAGCCTCGGATTCTGTATATGGAGAAGCTGCCGTACTGACGATGATTCACATACGAGCCGCGACCATCTACGAGCTTCTACCATCAGGGAGCGGTTCTTCAGCTAGCAGCGACCAACTTGCTCCCGCTCCGTTGGTCGCAGCGCGTGAAAGATAGTTGGAATGACATTTTTCGCCGCGTCCCGTCACGCTCATCCGCTTTCGGGGCGCGGTTTTCTTGTTCAGAAGAGGGAGTAGCCACGGAAACGATGAGACACGCAGGAGGGCACTTAAGGGATCGGGGATAAAAGATGAGACGAGATGAGTTGAGTTGAGTTGACAGATGCGACTGCGGTGCGCGTGAAGAAAAAACGCCGGTCCCTCGGCCGGCGTCGTCTCCACCCATCCCAGTTTGTCGCGCTCGCGGCAACACGGCGGCGAGCATCGCGCGTCGCTTGCTTGTTACGCCGCGTAGCTGTAGCGGCGGCTGGTCGAAGCGCGCTTGCCGTTGGTCGAGAACTTGTAGTTGCGGCCGAAGGTCGTGCCGCGGCTCTTGCTGTTCTTGCCGGTGCGGGTGGTCTTGCGGCCGTAGCTCTTGGTGCCGGTGGTGGTGCGGCGGGGGTTGCGGCCGAACTTGGGACGGCGGCGGGTCGTGCTCTTGCCGCCCGTGTTGACGAACGTGCCGGAGAACTGCTTGATGAAGAACTTCTTGAACCAGGTCATGAACTGGGTCTGCGTGCCGCAGTTGTTGAACATCTGCGTCGGGGTGCAGATGCCGTTCTGGAAGCAGCAGTCAACGAACCACTGCCAGCACTTGGTCTGGCAATTCTTGCCGCTGGCGATCTTGCCCCAGTTCTTCTGCCACTGCGTGGGCCAATAGATCCACTGGCCGTTGAACTTCTGGCGGTTGACCACTCCGGCCTTCCACAGCGACTGCCAGATGACGCTGGCCTTCTTGTTGGTGCGGTTGGCGATGGTGTACACGGCCTCGGTGCAGGGCGTGCCCTTCTTGATGGCGGTGTTGAAGCTGGTCGTGAACGGTGACTTGAACTTCGTAGGCATTGTTCTGTCTCACTCGAGTGACTGCCCCGCTGCAAAGGCGCCCTGGCCACCGGCGGCCGAAGCGCCGCGGAGCAATGGATGCGGCCCCGGCGACCATCGCCGGGGCACGGCGGGCTGCATCGGCCGTCCATACAACCAAAATCACATCAAGTCGCGAAATTCAGTGAATTCGAGAGCGCCCGCAGTCGCGACCCAACGGGTCGCGGAGCCGTTTTCGGAACGGCAACTGCTTGAATTAGAGGGAGTATGTGTGCGCGGAGGCCTGCCGATCGTCGGATGCGACGACTATGAGGCACCGCCGGCCTGGCGGCCGGGGCTTAACGGGGGTTCGATCGCGGGTTTACTCGGTGTCGTCGATGCCCGTCGTGGGGGGGGTGGTCGTGGGCGTGGGGACGATGTTGATGCCGGGCGGCAGGCCGGGCGTGATGGCCGGGGCGGGCTCTTCGATGATGGTCGGCTCGTAGGCGTGATCGCGTTTGCGCAGGACGATCGCGGTGATGATCATGTCCTCGGCCTGGGTCAGGCCGCGGGCGATGTCGAGCCCTTCGATGATGCGGCCGAAGACGACGTGCCGGCCGTTGAGCCACTCCGGCGGCTTGTGGCACAGGAAAAACTGCGAACCGCCTGTGTCCTTGCGCGACTTATTGGCCATCGACAAGCTGCCGGCGAAGTGTTTGCGTTCGAGGTCGGTGCCGAGGCTTTCGTCGGCGATTCGATAGCCTGGCCCGTCGATCTCCGCCGGCGCGTCCTTGCGGCTTCGCGGGTCGCCGACCTGGCTCATGAAGTCGGGCACGACGCGGTGGAACGCGATGCCGTTGTAGAACCCGTTGTCCACGAGCGAGATGAAGTTCGCCACGGTGTTGGGCACGCTGTCCTCGAATAGCTCGACGACGATCGGGCCGTCGGTGGTAATAAGCTGCACACGCGGCAGATCGTCCTTCTCGGCCTCGGCGGCGCGGAGTTCCTGCTCGGTGTTCCAGAACGAAACGTATTGCTCGTACTTGACAAGGTCCGGCCGCATCACGGCCGCGTCGCCGGGTTTTTCCGCCAGCACTTCTTCGGGGATGCTCTTGAGAATCGCGACGGCGTCGTCAAAGCGGTTGGACGCGTAATAACACTGCGCGAGCAGTTGTGCCGCGGGAATGTTGCGCTGCAGCGCATCGCCGAAGCGTTCGAGCCGCGCGATGGCTGGTTCATATTGCGATCGCCCGACCAGCCGCCGCGCCGCGAACACCGCCAGGCCGACGTCATCGGGACGAAGCGCGGAGAGCCGCTCATAGGCCTCGTCGAGGCTGGCGTTGTCGTCGAGCCACGCGGAAACTTGCGCGACCAGCGCCCACGGCCGGGCGTCGTCAGGGTGGGCCGCGGCGAACTGCCGCGCCTGCTCGCGCAGCGACATGATCGCCGGCTTGTCCTGCTCGGCGATGCCGCCCCGGTTAGTGATCGACTGCGAGATCAGCGTGAAGCGGCTGCGGAGACTCTCGAACGGATCGGTCTCCGTCTGGTTGTCGCAGCGCGCCGCGGTCGCGGGGAAGAGCGCCGCTCCAAGAACCATCACCAGCACCATTCGTGTGAGCAAGCCAGGCATGTGAATCATCCGCGAATCAGGGTGGAAGGAGGCGAATCGGGCAGCATAGCACTTTGGCGCACGATTCGCTGGCTGGCCGCGAGACCGGGGCGGATCGAGGCGTCGGGCCGGATCGCCGCGGCGACGGCCGGCCGCAACCGGCCGTGAACTCGAAGTCCCGCTCGACAAAAACCCGGGTACGGTCGGGCTTGTGCATCGTGACACTGACCCGCGGCGAGAAACGCCAGCACACACACAATCTGAACAATTCGCCTGCGCGCCGTCCAGCGCGTCACGATGTGCCGCAAAACCTCTCGCCAGCGCGCAACACGATGTCCGACAATGAGTTGCCCAACGACGGGCAAAGCGTGCGAGCATGCCGCGCGGACGATGCGGCTGACGTCCGGGCGAGCGCACCGATGGTTGGCGTTGACGCATGGCGGGTCGGTGCCATGGTGATTCGCTTGGCAGCGCGCGGCAGGATTAAGCTTGCTTAATGATCGTTCAAACCGCGCGGAATTATTTGCAGAGCCTTGAACCCGAACAGACCGATGGTATGCTGGGAGCCGCGAGCTGCAAGCTCCATGCGATCACGCTTTCCCTGGAGACGCTCCCCGCGGCGCGGGCATCGACCGAAGCGTGATTGCCAACAAAACCCCCGGAAGGGCCCGGTGGTGAGACACGTCTCCTGCCGGGCCTTTTTCTTATTTTGCGAGCGCAGAATAAATCAGCGGCACAGGCGTCTCGCCTGTGATCGATTCTTCGGCCCCGATGTCAGGGGGGGCCGAAGAATCGATACCGAACAACCGGAGGCCTCGTTGGGTGAGACGGCCTTGACTTTGTGTTGCACATTCCATGTGAGGCGCACGCCTGCCCCGAACCGGCATGAGTTCACCTTTCTGCTTGCTCGCCCCGCCGCTTCGCACCGCGGCGACCAGCGCGGTAGGCTAGGGGCGAACATGCTTCGATGGGTGTGCGCCATTCTCGTGTTCGGTGCATGCGCGCTTCCGGGCGGCTGCGCTGCGCCGCCGGAGCAGCCGCGGGCGACATCCGACGCCGCCTCGCCGCCGGCACACGTTCCGACGGTAGAAGATGTGCATCTCGTGGATGAGGCGACGGACGAAGCATCCACATCCGCGCCCGTACCCGTTGCCGACCCACCGGCGTCGTCCGCTGCATCAGCCGAGGCGCTCAGTGAAGAGCCGCCCGCGAAGCCCCCGGCCTCGCCGATCGTGCGCCCGTTCGAGGGCGTCTTGGTGAACACCGAACTTCGACGGGTCGAGATCGACGCATCGGTGTGCCGACCGCCGGAGCCTTTGGAACAGGTCGCATGCTCACCCAACTCGCGCGAGTATGAGTCGCTGCTGTCGGTTCAACTTCATCGACGGGGCGATGATGGACAGCCCATCGCCATCAAGCCCAGCGACGTGCACGCAGCGCTGCTGCTTGCGGGGTTCGAGGCCGGCTCGCCGGGAAGCTGGACGATGGAGAACGAGCAGATCAAGTTCGTTCCCCCGACCGGCAGCGAATTGGAGCTTCTCGTGCGCTTCGAGCGCGGCGGCCAGATGGTCACGCAGCCGATCCGCTTGTGGATTCTCGATGAGAATGGCGAACGCACGTTCAACGCCCGGCCATGGGTCTTCGGCGGATCGGAATTCAAGACCAACCCCGACTGGATGGGGCCCGGCGAGCACTACGTCGCCGACATCACCGGCTCGGTCGTCGGGCTGGTCACGTTCGGCGACGAGACCATCGGCTTCTCCGAGGTGATTTCCGATTTCGCGGCGCTTCGCGAGCGGGAATGGTTCGCCGATCTCAACTCGATGCCGCCCGAAGGAAGCCCGGCGACGCTCATCATCCAGCCGTTCGAGCGCACCGATTCGCAGCCCGAAAGCTCGAAGCAGTAAGAAACTATCTCAAAACTCCCTCTCCCTTCGGGAGAGGGTTGGGGTGAGGGCCGCGAGTCTGGTAAATGCCGCGATGATGTCGCGAACTCAGCTTCGAATGTTGCGCTTTGAGATAGTTTCCAATCGACCCGTCCTTGGCGCAGCGAGGCGCTGCGCCGAAGCGTTCACGTTCCCCCGCCGAAGACGATGCGCCAGCCGATGTAGAAGACGGTGACATCGACGATGAGGTGGCTGACGTATCCGGGCCAGATCGAGCGATACTTGAGATAGCACCACGACCACGCCGCCCCGCCGATGAAGATGCCGATGTTCGCCAGGAGCGTGATCTGCCAGTTGAACTGCGCGCCGATGGCGATGATGTGATGAAACGTGAAGAAGAGTGCGGACAGCGCGACCGCAACCACGCCGCCCACGAGCGCCTCGCACTTGCGGAAGACGAACCAGCGCCAGACATATTCCTCCAGCAGCGAATTCACGAGCGACAGAGCCGTACACGCTGCAATGTACTTAAGCTGCGTGTCGAGCCCATTGGCGAACACTTTGAATCGCACGTCCTCCACGACGATGAGCTTGTAGGCGAACAGGAAGTATGCGCCGAGGATAAGCGCGCTGATCGCCAGTCCCAGCGCGATCCCCGCGCCGAAGCCGCCGTACATCGGCGGCGAAAGACTCAGCGGCTTGCGATCGACGAACTTCAGCCAGACGATCGGCAGAAGCAGGATCCACGCCTTGCCGATCATGTACGCGATCTTGCCGAAGGTCGTTTCTTCCACGCCGGGCACGACCATCCACATCGCCACGCCGATGCTCGGCACGGGCACGAGCAGCAGCAGCGCCAGGAGTGCTGCGGGCCGCTCGGGCCATCGCGCCGGATTGACCGTCCTGTCGCCGATCATGCTGCAAAGCATATCGCAGGCGAACGCGCGGTACAGTGCGGTTGTGGACGTGCAGGAAACGCAGCTCTGGAACCAGTTGCTGGGCATACTCGTGCTGCTCGCGGCGGCGCTGGTGCTCGGCGCGCTGATGGAGCGCCTCAAGCAAAGCGCGATCCTCGGCTATCTGCTCGCCGGGACGCTGCTCGGCCCGCATGCCTTCAACG
>CAZLDF010000255.1:0-2956 GCA_964558095.1 uncultured Isosphaeraceae bacterium
AGCAAACATTCGCCATCGTTCGCAACACGTTCTTCGAGAGCGTCCGCCAGCCGGTGATGCTGGTGGTGCTGACGGCGGCGGCGATCCTCATCGTCCTCAGCAATCCCCTCTCCGCGTTCACGATGGAGGACAACCAGAAGATGTTCGTGGACATCGGGCTGGCGACGGTGTTCCTCTGCGGCGCGGTCCTCGCTGCGTTCATCGCCACCAGCGTTCTGACCCGCGAGATCGAAAACAAGACTGCACTAACGGTTGTTTCCAAGCCGGTGCCCAGGCCTCTGTTCGTGATCGGCAAGTTCCTGGGCGTGGCGCTGGCGATGATCATCGGCTGCCTGTTCATGAGCCTCGCGTTCATGCTGGTCGAGCTGCACTCGGTCCTGCAAACCGTGCGCGATCCCATCCACGTGCCGGTGGTGATCTTCGGCGTGAGCGCGGCGCTCGTCGGCGTAGGCATCGGCGTCTGGTGCAACTTTTTCTACAACATGTCGTTCGCGAGCACAACCATCTGCGCCACCACGCCGCTGCTCGCCGTCGCCTATGGTTTGAGCCTGCTGTTCAAGAGCGACTTCGCGGTGCAGAGTCCCGCCGCGTCGTTCAAGGGCGAGATGTGGATGGCGCTCGTCGCCCTCATCATGGCGATTCTCGTCTTGACCTCCATCGCGATCGCCGCCTCGACCCGCTTCGGCCAGGTGATGACGCTGATCATCACGATCGGCGTGTTCCTGCTGGGCATGCTGTCCGACTGGTTCTTCGGCAAGCAGGTCGCAAATTACGAACAGCGATGGACGGAGCTGGCCGACAGTTTGACGTCGCAACAGGTGCGAGAACTCAGCGCCGATTTCGAGCTGGGCGAAGTCCGGCAGTGGTGGCTGGACAACAAACAGGCCGAAGCCGCCGCCCAATCCTGGCAAACACAAAACCGGCTCCAGGAAGACATCCGCACGATGAATCGGCAGATGCGCGAGCAGCCCGAACACGAGCGCCGGGCCGCGATCGAAGACCTGCGGCGTGCGTGGGAACGCAACCGCCAGATCGAGCTTGACCGCACGCTGGCAGTGCTGGCGGACGAGTCAAGATTGATCGCGCATCCGCTACCCAAGGATGTGCTGGTGCTGCACTCGCAGTCGCCGCAGGTGATCGAGCTGACGACCGGCGACATGGACGTTTCGCTGAAGGAGGAGCTGTTCGTGTTCCCGGCGCTGCTTGATGCCGTCAAGCCCGCGCGCGAGCGAGCCGCGTACTGGACCTATCGCGCTGTGCACTCGATCGTGCCGAACTTCCAGGTGCTGTGGCTGAGCGACGCGCTGACGCAGAAGCATGTCATACCCGCCGGTTATCTCGCGCGATCCCTCGCCTATGGAGTGGTGCACATCGTCATCATGCTGGCGCTGGGAGTGATCCTCTTCCAACGGCGCGAAGTCGGCTAGAGCGGTTGCGGAAAATCGTTTCCGCGCGATCGAATCACGGAGGCGCCGGTGTTGCGGCATCGCCCTGCGGCTCGCCGCTTTGCGCCGTCGCATCCTGCGAAAGCTCCGCGAGCTTCGCCTGTTCGTTCTTGAACGGCACATAGACGCCGTTGTACCAGCGCCACCAGCCGTCAATGTCGTAATCGAGGTGGGCGGTCGATTCGCCCCAGTCGCGGCTGGTCATCGTCACCAACACCTGGTGCACGATGGTGCGATAGGTGATGACGACGGCGTCCTGGATGCGAAGCACCGAGCCTTCGGAGACGACGCCGATGACCGGCGCGAACGCGGCGCCGCCGCTGCCGACGACGGGCGTGACGGCCTGCACATACGCGCGCTGCGTTTCGATCGCGATCCACGCCAGGTCGCCCGTTTCGCCTTCGCCGGTCGGCGTGGTCGTGGCCTGCGCGAAGATCAGCAGCGGGATGGCTTCGAGGAGGTCGAGCGAGCCCGCGAGGCTCGCCGCGGCGTTGGCGACCGAATGCTTGCGGCTGCGCAGCGCCTGGTCCAGCACCGCCAGCACCATCGCCCCGGCGGGCTTCGTCATGCGCAGCTCCGCCTCGTGCGCCAGCGCCGCATCGTCAATCGAGATCGCCACGAACGCCAGCGCCGCCTGGCCCGCCTCGCCCTGGCGTGCGAAGTGTTCGAGCATCGCCAGCCTGATTTCGTCCTCGTCCTTCGCGAAGACTTCGATCATCGGCGCGAAGGCCGCGGGATCGGTGAACTCCTGAAGCTGCCGAATGCCTTCGGCGCGAAGCTCGGCTGAGCGCTTGCGATGGAAGTGGCGATAGCGGATCTGCCGAAGTTGCCGCTCGTATTCGCGCACGGTCGCGCGGGCCGTCAGTTCCGAGTCACGCGGCACGTCCCGCGGTTCGAAGATCGGCGGAACCTGCCCGCTTGGCGGCAGGGGAGCCCAGGGGCCGCCGGTTGCCGGGGCGGGGGCGGGATCATCCGTCTCGACAGGCGGCGACCCGCCGGCGAGGCCGACCGCGGTCGCAGCGAGCAACATCAAAGTCGCCGCCAGAAAGTGCATGGCGCGAACGGGCATCGACTTGAGCATAGGCATAGGCATGGGCAAGCACATAGGCAGGGCGATTCCTGACTGCTGGGATGCGGCCGCCGCTCGCGACCGCCGGAAAGTGCCTTGATTCTCGACCCGGTCCAGGTCGATCGGGCCGCGCTCCGGCGATCGGGGCGTGCGCGCCATTCGGGACTCCCGGGCTTTCCGCCTCTGACCTCTGACATCTAGCCTCTGACATCTAACCTCTGACATCTAACCTCTGACTTCTGACCTCTGACTTCTGACCTCTGACCTCTGACTTCTGACCTCTGTCCTCTTCATATCTACGAACTTTGATCATTTGCGCGCAGCGCGGCGCACGGTCGGCGTCGGTCGCTCGGCGCGACCGCGACTTCCATGCTCCTGATGAGGCTTCTGGCCTTCATATCGACGAACGTTGATGATTTGCGCATTTCGCAAGGTTTCACTC
>CAZLDF010000256.1:0-2701 GCA_964558095.1 uncultured Isosphaeraceae bacterium
GCCAAGATTGAACAATTCGCCAGGCGGCACGCCATCGACTTTTATCCGGCCGGGACCGGGATCAGCCATCAGGTTATGGTGGAATATGGTTACGCCACGCCGGGAAGCATGGTGGTGGGAAGCGATTCGCATAGTAATTTATACGGCGCGGTGAGTTCGCTGGGCACGCCGGTGGTGCGCACCGACGCCGCCGCCATCTGGATCACGGGCGAAACATGGTGGCAGGTGCCGCAGGTCGCACGGGTGAATCTACAAGGCAAATTGCAGCCGGGCGTGGTGGGGAAAGACATTATTATCGCGCTGTGCGGCGTGTTCAACAATGATGAAGTATTGAACATGGCGGTCGAATTCGTCGGCGACGGCGTGGGCTATTTATCCATGGATCAGCGCATGACCATCGCGAACATGACCACCGAGTGGGGCGCGCTCGCCGGCGTGTTTCCATTCGATACAGTGTTGCGCGATTACCTGTATGGTCGAGCCGACTATCTTGCAAGGCGATCCGCCGCGGGTGCGGTGGACAATGCATCGGGCGCCAAGCCGCGATACACGCGAGCCGATGTCGATGAATGGTTTGCCACGCGAATCGAAGCGGATGCCGATGCGAACTACGCGGTGGAACTGACGCTCGATCTTTCAACCGTCATCCCCCACGTCTCCGGCCCGGATCACGTCAAGGTGATGCGCTCGCTTCCCGAGATCGAACGCGAGAAAGTTAAGATCAACAAGGCGTATCTTCTGAGCTGCGTCAACGCGCGGCTGGAAGATCTCGCGGAAGCGGCGAACATCGTTAGGGAAAAACATGTTGCAGAGGGTGTCGAGTTCTACGTCGCCGCGGCGTCAGCGAACGTACAGGCCGAGGCGGAACGCCTCGGCTATTGGAATCAACTGCTGTCATGCGGCGCAATCCCGCTTCCGCCCGGCTGTGGCACGTGCATCGGCCTCGGGCTCGGCACGCTCGAACCGGGCGAGGTCGCCATCAGCGCCACCAATCGCAACTTCAAGGGCCGCATGGGAAGTCGCGATGGGCAGGCGTACCTCGGCTCGCCCGCGGTGGTCGCCGCGAGCGCGGTCGCAGGGTACATCTGCTCGCCTGAACGATTCGACGATGTCGAGGTTCGTTCATTCGTGACGCGGCACGAATCGAAGCCACCGCGCGAAGACGCAAGCGGCGAAATCATCGACGGGTTTCCGCGGTCGGTGCGCGGCCGCGCGATCCTGCTGCCCATCGACAATCTTAACACCGACGGCATCTACTCCGGCAAACTCACCTATCGCGACGACGTCTCGCCGTCGGAAATGGCGCAGGCCAGTTTCAATAATTACGATCCGAACTTCGTCAAGAAGGCCTGCAAGGGCGACATCGTCGTCAGCGGCGCGAACTTCGGCACGGGTTCGTCGCGCGAGCAGGCGGCGACGTGCCTGCAGATGTTCGGCATCCAGTGCGTCATCGCCGCGTCCTTCAGCGAAACCTACAAGCGCAACGCGTTCAACAACGGGTTCATTGTCTTCGAGTGCCCCGCATTTGTGATGTGGATGCGGTCAGAGTTTAGCCGCGACCCAAAGGGGAGCGCGGGCGCTGATCCCACCATCATCGGCCCCGAAATCACGATCGACTACCAGAAGTCAATCATTACCTGCAACGACCGCGAGTTCGAGTTCCCGCCACTCAGCACCGTCGCACAAGAACTCGTCGTCGCAGGCGGAGCGGAGAACTTGGTGAAGCAGCGACTGAAGCGTGGCGGCTGAAAACATAGTGGCACGGGCGTCTCGCCTGATCGATTCTTCGGCCTCAATGGCCGAAGAATTGATAGAGGGGTGCAACGATGCCATTCCCTCAGGAGCACTCTGAGTCAGGAGTGTATTGTCGCAATCGTTCCAACCGCTTTGGTTCCGCCTCCACAAACCACGCGTCCTGCGACAGCAGCTCATACGCCCGCGTGAAGTACGGCCGCGCCTCACCCGTCCGTCCCAGCGCGCGCAGGCACTCGGCAATCTCCTCGCACACGAAACCATCGGCCCGATCCTGACTCGCCGCGGCGTGCTCCGCCTCAAGTTCTCGCTGCATCGCGAGCGCTTCTTCGATGCGTCCCAGCGATCTATAACACCGCGCAACGCACCACTTCGCGACGCGAATGAGGTGTGCATCGCCCTTGGTGATCTGTTCCTCCAGCGCGCGCTCGAAGTGTCGCAGAGCTTTCTCAAACTCGCCCTTCGCGTGATGCGTCCAGCCGATGTTGTTGTGCAGCGAGGCGAGCCACTTGCGAGCCTTTGGGTCACTCGATGACTCCGCAAGTTCGAGCGCCTTGAGGTTCCACGCCATCACGTCATCGCTGCCCCCCCCTTTGGCAATCGCCACCATGTGCGCCGCATCGACCGCCAAGCCGTCCATCACCCCATTGGCTTCGCGTGCGCGTTCCCACGCTTCGATGAACAGCGGCAGCGCTTCGTCCTTGCGGCCGCTGGAATTAAACACCCGGCCACGCTCCAGCAAATGCCGCACACGCGCTGCCGCCATGCCATCCGTCAGCTTCGCCTCAACTTCATCCAAAACCGCATGCGCCGCATCGAACCGCCGCTTCAAACCAAGCGCCCGGGCGATCTGCGTCCGCACCTCCAGCGCGTAGGCCACATCGCCCCCGGATTCCTCAGCCGCCAGCGCTTCGCGGAATCGCGCCTCGCTCGCCGCGGGATCGTTGAA
>CAZLDF010000257.1:0-2611 GCA_964558095.1 uncultured Isosphaeraceae bacterium
AGCGATCGTTGCCGTTGATGAAGCGCTGATCGGACATCTTGCCAGCGGCGGCGTAGATGCCGCCGACGTTCACCACCGCGCCGTTCGTGAAATAGACGCCGACGGGATTGACGATGAACACCTGGCCGTTGGCGCGAAGCGTTCCCTGGATGACGGTCGGGTCGGGCCCGGTGATGCGGTTGAGCACGCGCGCGAACTGGCTGGGCTGGATGAAGCGGACAACTTCGTTGGGCAGCACGCCGAAGTATTCGAAGTTGATGATGCTGCCGTCGGAAGCGGTGATGGTGATGTGGCGGCCGTGCTGGGTGATCGTGACGTCGCCGTGCCGAACCGAAGCGCCGCGCACGCCCGCGCCGACGTCCTCGGCGGCGAAACCAAGCGCGGCGGCGGTGAAGACCATCGCGGCGCGAACGCCGGGTCCGATAACTCGTTTCCATCCGATTGCGAGTCTGTGCATTGTGAATCTCCGCTGGTGTGCGCGCATGGCGCGCCCCCGTCACAAGCGTAGCCCGGTTTTAGGACTTTAGAAGAGAATTGTGAGAACAATGTGCACGCGATTCGACCCGCCATGCACGCCCAGGGCCTCGATGGGCTCGATCGCGAATCCCCAGTCCGCCCGGATGTTCAGGTTTCGCTTGAGCACCAACTCGAGCCCGACGCCCGCGCCGATCAGCGGCTCGTCGCTTTCGAACGGCAGCGGATCGCTGACGATGACATAACCGCCATCGACGAAGGCTTTGAGGATGAGGTCCCAGTCCGGCGCTCCATAGACGTACTGCGGCGCCCAGCGGAACGTTTCGCCGAACAATTCGCCAGGCTGCGGTTCCAGCGCGAATACGCGCGGCACGTGGAATCGATACTCGATCGTCCCGATGATCGCCGTGTCGCCCGCGACGACCGATTCCGGATAGCCGCGGACGCTGTACACGCCGCCGGCGACGAACTGCGCCTGTGGGATCAGCCGATTGTCGAACGCATACTGGCCCCGCGTCGAGAGCAAAAGTTCATGCGCGAGCGTCGAGCTTTCGGGCGTGCTGGGGTCTTCCCACGCGGCGCGATTCAGATACGGCTCAAGGTAGAACGAGTGGCTCGCCGCCCAGTGCATTGCGATCCACTGCTCGTCCGGCAGCGTTCGGCCGAGGCGGTTCAATTCCGCGCTATCGACGCCGAGCACGTTGCCGTCGAAAGTCAGCGAAGCGCGCGTGTCGAACACTTCCGTTCGCTCGTCAAGCTGCACGCCGAATTCGGGCAGCAGGAAGTCCTCCTCGCCCGTGCCGACGAGCGGGCTGTTGACCTCGTGCTTCACCCAGCGCACGCCGCCGATGAGGTCGATGAAGAACGACTTGTCCTGATAGACGTTGGCGATGATCTGCGCTCCGCCGCCGTAGGAGTCGCCCCTGAAGTCGTCGAGGAACACGCCGACGTCTTCCGCGGTGTATTCCGCCCAGAGCCCGTTGATGCGCCAGCGGATGCGGTCGTTCGTGGGGAACGGCGCTTCGTACGATCCCTGGAAGGCGTTGTATTGGTCGAACGACGCGGTGGTGAAATCGAGATTGAGGATGTCGTCGTTCTCGGTGAGCTGCGTGTGCATGAGGCCGAAGCGCTGCCGCCACAGGCTCGTTGACGACGTGCCGGTGTTGGAAAGCTGGAAATAGAAGGTCAGAGGGCGATTCTCGATGACGTGATAGTCGAGCGCCGCCTTGCCGACCGATTGCGACGGCCCCAGCGACGCATCGACCCGCCGGCCGGGATGGCGGCTGAGCCAATACACATAGCGGTCGATCGCATCCTTGCGGATCAGGTCGCGGCGCTCTTCATCATCCGCCTGACCCTCCTCGTAGGGCAGCAGAGGCGAGTTGGCGCGAATTCGATCATGGCGCGGATTGTTGATGCGGTCGGCCTCGTAAATGTCGGCGGTCAACTGCCCGAGATTGCGGCGAGGTTCGGCGCGCGTTCCGCCGGCAAGCGACACTTCCGCGCCCGGCGGCGCGCCGGACGAACGAAGCTCCCCGGCGATCACTTCCTCCTCCGTCGGCTCCGAAGGATGCCACACGCGCTCGCCCGCAGCGATCGTGCGCACTTCGCCGACGATACCCGTCGTGATCAGCAGCTTCAGCGCGGTGCGGTCGGGCGGTCGCACGTCGCGGCCGTCGATGGTGATGTCGCGCGGATCGGGCGTCACGAGCACGCCGATGAAGTCGCGCTGGGAGAAATGCTCGAGCACGGCGTTGAGTATGAGGCGAACGGCCTGCGGCGAGAATCGCCGTATTTCCTGATCGGCTTCGTGGTCGAGGCGCAACACGAACGTTTCCGCGCCTTCGCCGCCCGGCGCGACAATGCCGTCGTCCGTTCGCGCGAGCGTCACCTCGATCTGCCGCAGGTCTTCGATCGGCGGGTGCGCCGGGTGATCGATGACGTAGCCGAATTCGAAGTTTCGCACGGCGTATCGCGGGACGTTGACATCTTCAAGCGAGATGCCGCCCTGCTGGCCCGCAGCGCTGCGAGCGACGGCCGCGACGACGACGAGCATCGCGGTCGCGAGGAGCGCGGCGCAAGCGCGCCGGATCGCACTGCGTCCGGGCGGGCTGTGCATGGTGCTTGCCTGTGCCTT
>CAZLDF010000258.1:0-5779 GCA_964558095.1 uncultured Isosphaeraceae bacterium
GCGCGTCGAGGACGTCGGCGCCGACGGCCGCATCCACGAACGGGCGCTGCATCGCGACGCGGCCCAGGCCGATGCGCCACTTCCAACGAACGGCCACGCCGCGGGCGACGCCGCGAGCGAACCGCCGATCATCGAAACCAAGCGATCATCGGCCCTTCGCGAACAGCTCCAGCGCGCTTTCGATGAGCAGGAGCAAGCGGCGAGAACGTGACCACAGACGTGCAGCGTCGATGTTCGCCCCGCCGCGCATCTGCCTTTCCTTCGCGCTTGAGTTCCCCATCCCGTCGCGTCGATAAGTGATGGATGCCGCCGCCGACAATCACGCAGATGCCAGCGAAGCTCGACGACCCGTTTGCGCTCGCCAAGCGACTGCACCAGTCCGGCGATCTCGCCGCGGCGGAAGCCGCCTATCGCGATCTGCTTAAGCGCTCGCCCCGCCACGCCGAGGCCGTGCGCCTGCTCGGCCACCTCTGCCACCAGACGAATCGGTTTGACGAAGCGGAGAAGCATCTCCTGGCGGCGACACAGCTCGCGCCGCGGTCCGGTTCAGCGCGCTACTGCCTGGCGCTGCTGCGCATGTCGCAGGCCAGGACCGAGGACGCGATCACCTGCCTGCGCACGACGCTTCGCATCGATTCGAAACTTCACGATGCGCACCTGAAGCTCGCCGACTTGCTCGCCGATCGCGCCAACGACGCCGCGGCGGCGCTGCCGCATTACGAAGCCGCGGCGAAGCTGAAGCCCGCGCACGCCGCGACGTGGTGCAACTATGGCGCGGTCTTGCGCCGCCTTGGCCGGCCGCGTGATGCGGTCGCCGCACTGCAGCGGGCGCTTGACGCCCAGCCTGATCTCATCCAGGCGCACACCAATCTCGTCGATGGGTGTCTCGAATCGGGTCTTCTCAACGACGCGCTCGCGGCATCCCAGCGGTTTCTGAAACTTCAGCCGACGAGCGGCCGGGCGCACGAATCGGCCGCCCGCGCGCTGCGCCAGGCTGGCGAACTCGACATGGCGCGCGAGCACCTGCGCATCGCCATCACCCTCGAGCCACGCAATCTCGAGTACGTGAATCAGCTTGCGGAGCTTCTCAGCGACCGCAGCGCCTTCGCCGAGTCCGATGCGCTCTACGCGCAGGCGATCCGCATCGACGCCGACTCCGCCGACGCCGCCATCGGTCTGCTCGTGAATCTGCACCGTCAGGGGAATCGCGATGAAGCCATCAGCGCCGCCCAGGACTTGCTCCGCCGATTTGCGTCCAACCCGGCGGCGATCTGTTCCGCCGCGACGGTGCTCCGCGAGAACAGCGAGCCTCACGCGGCCGCCGAGGCGCTCTCGCCGCTGGTCGATCGCGATGAACTGCCGGCGCGCGTTCGGCGGACGGTGCTGTTCGAATACGGGCACTGCCTTGACAAGCTTGATCGCTGCGATGAAGCGTGGCCGATCTTCGTCCGCGCCAACGAAGCGCGCGGCGCGATGTACGACCAGACGTCGGCACTTGCCGCGTTTGAACGCATTCAAAGCGCCTTTTCTGAACGAGCCCCACGCGCAAGCGTGGGCGCACGATTCATCTTCATCGTGGGCATGCCGCGATCGGGCACCTCGCTCGTCGAGCAGATTCTCGATTCGCACCCGGACGTTACGGGCACGGGCGAAACCGGGATCGTGAACCGCATCATCGGACGGATTCACGCGTTGACCGGGCGCACGGAGCCGTATCCGCAGTGGACCGCCGGGCTCACGGAGCAGGATGTGCGCACGCTTGCCGCCTTCGCTTGGAATGAGATGCACAAGTCTTCGGTGGCGCACGCGTCCTCGCCTGTGATCGGTGTCTCGGCCTCAACGGCCGAGGAATCGATAATGGCCGAAAAGACCCCGACCCACTTCATGCACCTCGGCCTGCTCGCGAAGCTGTTCCCCGACGCGAAGTTCATCTGGTGCCGGCGCGATGCGATGGATGTGTGCCTCTCGTGCTACATCCGCGATTTCGCCGGCGACTATCCGTGGTGCTACGACCTCGACAATCTCGCGTTCATGTTCCGTCTCCACGAGCGGTACATGCAGCATTGGCAAAGCGTCTTCGACGACGGCCGCATTCTTGAAACCCGCTACGAGTCGATTGTCGAGCACCCGCGCGAAGCGATCGCGAAGATGCTCGACCACGCCGGCGTGCCGTGGGATGATGCGTGCCTGAACTTCCACGAGAACCCGCGCGCTGTCCGCACCGCGAGCGCCGAGCAGGTCCGCCGGCCGCTGTATAAGTCGGCCATCGCGGCGCACAAGCGGTATGCGCGGCACCTGGAACCGTTGCGCGACGCCCTGCGCCGATGACGCTTTGTCGAACTCACGCCCGCGCTTTCTGCCCGCACACATCACGCGCGAAGTCCGTCGTCGCATCGATCAATTGCTGCAATTGCGGGCTTGACTGTGCGCCTTCGGGCATCGGGTTCGGCGTGTTGAATACGTGATCGCACGCCGGAATCTTCAGCAATCGCTTCTCGCCGGCGCTTGTCGCCGCCTCCGCGATTCGGTCCGCGTCATCAACCGGCACCGACGGATCGTTCTCGCCGTGCACGATCAACAACGGGCAGCGGATGGTCGCGATCAATCGCGGCAGGTCGTGCCGGTTCGGCTCGGCGCGCTGCTCGTCCAACCAAACGCGGCCGATGCGAAGCTGCTGGCCAGTGCGCGATGATGGCGAGATCAGAAAGCCATCCTTCAGCAGCGTCGCCTCTTCTTCGGGCGAAAGGTAATTGCACCGGCTGGGCGCGGCCGCCGTCGCCACGCCCGCGGGCTGCGGCCACTCGACGTCATCCGCCATGCGCCCGGCCGTCAGCAGCGCCGTCGCCCCCCCTCGCGAGTGGCCGAACAGCACGTACGGAAGCTCATTGCCCGCAATGGTCCCCGCGTTGACCGCCGATATCACCGCGTGAACGTCGTGCACTTGCTTGTTCCACGTGTCCTGCTCGAACAACTCCGGATGCTCAAACGTTTCGATGTTGTTCGTCATCCCGCTGTGGCTGAAGTTGAAACGATGGGCGATGAACCCAGCCGCGGCGAACTGCCGCGCCAATCGCGGGAACATGCCGTAGTCCTTGTAACCCTTGAAGCCGTGCGCGATGAGAATGACGCCGCCGGCCTCGACGCCAGGGGGGGGCCGATGACAGTCGCCGATGATCGGCTTGCCCGCGGAACCCTTGATCGTCCACGAAGTGGGCCTGGTAGCTGTCATGTCGCGTCCATTGTATCGCCTGAGTCGGCTGGGTGGCTGAGATGACCGCTTTGCTCCACCCCAGCGGCGCGTTCCTCGACGCACGACATCCCTGCTGCTCCACCTTGACGAACGTCCATCACGGGCCAACGATGCACCCGCATGGCTGCGCCTTCCCGCCCCCGCACTCCTCCCGCCCCCCCCATCACGATCCCGGTCGATGTGGTGATTTTCGGCGGCGGCGCGGCAGGCCTCTGGCTGCTCGACGAACTTCGCCGCCGCGGCCGCGACGCTCTGCTCCTCGAAGCGCATCAACTTGGCCTCGGCCAGACAGTCGCCTCGCAGGGCATCATTCACGGCGGATTCAAGTATTCGCTCAAGGGCCTGCTTTCGCCTTCGGCGCGCGCCATTCGCGACATGCCCCTGCTCTGGCGACATTGCCTGGCCGGCGAATGCGAACCGGACCTTCGCGGCGTGCGCGTCCGCGCCCACTTCTGCCACCTCTGGCGCACATCGTCCGTGCGATCGCGCATGTTCACGCTCGGCGCCGTCGCGGGTCTGCGCGTCTCGCCGCGCAAGCTTTCAGGCGATGAGCGGCCGGCGGCGCTGCGCGACTGCCCGGGCGGGGTATATCGCCTCGATGAACAGGTCCTCGACCCGGGCACGCTCCTGTCCGTTCTCGCCGATCGCAATCGCGATCACGTGCTGAAGATCGACGTGACGAGCGGGCTCGAATTGCGATGCGCCTCGCCGGGCGAAGTGAAGCTTGTGCAGCTCATCAATCCTGAAACGGGCGACTCGCTCGACATCGCGCCGCGCTGCGTGGTGCTGGCCGCGGGCGCTGGCAACGAACAACTGCGCCAAGCCGCGGGCCTGCCTGGCGGCGCGATGCAGCGCCGCCCGCTGCACATGGTGATGTTGCGCGGCGCTCTGCCAGAACTCAACGGCCACTGCATCGACGGCGCCGCCACGCGACTGACTGTCACGACCGCGCGAGACTACGCTGAAAAGCCGATCTGGCAGGTCGGCGGGCAGATCGCGGAAGACGGCGTGCAAATGAGCCCCCGCCAGTTGATCGAGCATGCGTTCCGCGAGATTCGCGCCGTCTTGCCCGCGATCAACCTGGCGACGGTCGAGTGGGCGACGTATCGCGCCGACCGCGCCGAGCCGGCGCATCGCGGCGTGCGGCCGGAAGGAGCGCACGCGAAGCGCGAAGGCAATACCATCACCGCCTGGCCGACGAAGCTCGTGCTTGTTCCCGTGCTTGCGCAGCAGATCATCCGGCTCATCAAGAAGGAACGCCGCTCGCCGATGCGCGCCGGCACAGATGATGACGCGCCGCGTGAGACCGCCGAACGACTGCCGACGCGGGGCGTCGGGGCGCCGGTGCATCCCGCATTGAACGACTGGCCGCGACCGATCGTCGCCTTGCCGCCGTGGGAGACGCAACGACAGTGGATCACCGACGTCTAGGCAGCACGAACATCGAGCTGAGCGTCATCGGCTTCGGCGCGTTCAAGATCGGGCGCGACGTCGCGATCAAGTATCCCGCTGGTTATGAATTGCCGGGCGATCGCGAGGTCGAATCGCTTCTCAACGGCGTGCTCGATCTGGGGATCAACTACATCGACACCGCGCCGGCATATGGCGAAAGCGAACGCCGAATCGGGCAGTTTCTCGCCCATCGCCGCGATGAGTTCGTGCTCTCGACGAAAGTCGGCGAAACGTTCGCGAATGGAACGTCGCGCTACGACTTCTCAGCCGCCGCCGTGACGCGATCGCTGAAGCAAAGCCTTCAGCGGCTGCGGACCGATCACGTGGACATCGTCTTCGTGCATTCCAGCGGCGACGACGTACACATTATCGAAAACACCGGCGTCGTCGAGGCGCTCCAGCAGGCGCGCGATGCCGGGCACACGCGATGCATCGGCTTCTCCGGCAAGACCGTCGAAGGCGATCGCGCGGCGCTCGCCTGGGCCGACGCGATCATGGTCGAATATCACCTCGACGACACGTCGCACGAAGCCGTCATGCGCGAAGCGGTTCGCCGCGGCGTCGGCGTGATCGTCAAGAAGGGACTCGCTTCAGGACATCTCGATGCACGTGAAGCGATCCCCTTCGTGCTGCGCAACGAAGGCGTCGCGAGCATGGTGATTGGCGGACTGAACCTGGAGCACATCGGGCAGAATGTGATGATCGCAGGCGAACCGGGCGGCTAGGAATGTCCTTCACTTCAGCAGCTTTCGCGTTTGGGTGCCGTGGTCTGACGAGTCCCGCCGCGGCGGGGCCACGCAGCGCCTTCGGTCGCGTACATACGCACTCGCACGTGCCTCGTGGCCTTCGCTTTTACCGCGGCGGGATCGTCAGCTTCATGCCCACCGCCAGCGAGTCCTCGTGCGCCATGACGTTGCGGTTCGCGTCATAGATCTTTCGCCACATCGACTCGAAGCCGTAGTATCGCCTGGCGATGCTGCTGAGCGTCTCGCCCGCACGCACTTCGTGCGTCACCGCGCCCGTTGGGTATCGCGGCAGGGTGCTCGGCTGATCTTCCACCACTCTTGCCGGCCCCCC
>CAZLDF010000259.1:0-4002 GCA_964558095.1 uncultured Isosphaeraceae bacterium
CGACATCGCGCTGCGCAACGCCAGCAGCTCGCCGACCGAAGCGGTGCTCGTGTTGCCCGTCCCCGACGGCGCGGTGGTCAGTTCGTTCATGTTCGACGGCGTGTCGAGCGAGCCGACCGCGACGGTGCTCCCGCGCGACAAGGCGCGAGAGATGTACGACGCGATCGTCCGCCGGGCGCGCGATCCGGCGCTCCTCGAATTCGCCGGTTACAACCTTCTTCGATCCAGCGTCTTCCCGATCGCGGGCTTCGCCGAGCAGCGTGTGCGCTTGACCTATGAGCACATACTCGAAGGCGACGGAAATCGCGTGGATTACGTCCTGCCTCGAAGCGAATCGCTCCAAGTCGTTCACCCCTGGTCGATCGATCTGACGATCGAAGCGAAGCAGCCCGTTTCGACCATCTACTCGCCCAGCCACGAGCTGCTTACAAATCGCATCGACGGCAACCGCGTGCGCGTGAAACTGAGCGGCGCTGGGAAGGTGCAGCCCGGCTCGTTCATGCTCTCCTATCTGATGGAGCGCGACGACGTCAGCGCTTCGCTGTTCGCCTATCCCGACCCGACGATCGGCGGCGGATACTTCCTGCTTATGGCCGGGCTGCCCGCGGCGCCGGCCGTCGCAAACGCCGTGCGGCGCGAAGTCACGATCGTGATCGACCGCAGCGGAAGCATGGCGGGCGAGAAGATGGATCAGGCGAAGGCCGCCGCGGCGCAGGTCATCGAGGCCTTGAATGAGGGCGAATCGTTCAACATCATCGACTATTCGAACAAGCCGTCGATGTTCGCCAGGCAGCCGGTGACGAAATCACGGCAGGCGGTGCTCGAAGCGCAAAACTACGTGCGAACGTTGCAGCCGGTCGGCGGCACGAACATCCACGATGCGCTGCTCGAGGCCTTGCGCCAAGCGCCCGCGCCGGGCACGCTGCCGATCGTTCTCTTCCTCACCGACGGCCTCCCCACCGTCGGCCGCACGCGCGAAACCGTCATTCGCCAGATGATCGAAGCGGGCAACGCGCACAACCGCCGGGTGTTCACCTTCGGCGTGGGGCACGACGTCAACGTGCCGCTGCTCGACCGCCTGGCGGACGCCACGCGCGCCGCGAGCACCTATGTGCTGCCGGAGGAAGACGTCGAGTTGAAGGTCGCCAGGGTTTTCAAGAAGCTCAGCGGGCCGGTGCTTGCGGCGCCTGTGTTGTCGAACGCCGGCAACCTCAATCGCATTCACGATGACCTTCCCGCCGCCCTGCCGGACCTGTTCGAGGACGATCAGCTTGTCGTGCTCGGCAAGTATCGTGACGGCGACGATGAGGGGGGGGCGCTGGAACTGAACCTGCGGGGCTCATATCTGGGCACCCCCAGAACGTTTTCATTCAGCTTCGACCTGAGCAAAGCGACGACGCGCAACGCCTTCGTCCCGCGGCTGTGGGCCAGCCGGCGCATCGCGCTGCTGGTCGATGAGGTGCGCCAGGCCGGCGCGCTCTCGGCCGAGCAGCCCTCGGTCGTCGGCCAGTCGATCTTCAGCGATCCTCGTTTCTCCGAGATCGCCGATGAAATCCTGCGACTTTCCACCGAGTTCGGCATCCTCACCGAATACACGTCGTTCCTCGCCACCGAAGGCACGAACCTCGCCAACTGGAACGAGCTTCGCGTCGGGTGCGGCACGACGCTCGACGAGCGAGCCGTCCGCACGCGCAGCGGAACCGCCGCGGTCAACCAGGCGCTCAACTACAACGCGTCGAAAGTTCAGGATGTGCTGAACCGGGACAATCGATATTGGGATGCGAATCTCAATCAGGTCCAAATCACGACGGTCCAGCAGGTGTGCGATCGCGCGTTCTTCAATCGCGCCGGGTGCTGGATCGACAGTCGCCTCGTCAACGAACACAACCAACAGATCGTCGCCGACGAAGAAGTCGCCTTCGGCAGCGAGGCGCATCGCCGAATCCTCGATGCGCTGATCGCCCAGGGCCGCCAGGCGGCGCTGTCGCTCCCGGGCGACATCCTGATTCGCTACGAAGGGAAGAACGTGCTCGTCAAGTCGGCGCAACCGGCGCCGACGAACCCCCGGCACGACAACTGATCGCCAATAAACCGCCGACTTCGGCGTTAACACCATTGAACCGAATCGAACCGAGCCTCATCACTGGAGAACACGAATGAATCCCGCACCGCTCGCACTGACCATTGTCGCACCGTGTCTGGCGCTGATCGCGCCGGCGCCGTCCACAAGCCTTCCGTCGCATGAATCATCAACGACGGCGGCGCATTCGCCCGTCGTCGAGAAAGCAGACGCCAACCGCGTCATCGACGTGGCGATTTGCCTCGACACCAGCGGGTCGATGGACGGCCTGATCGATTCGGCGCGCCAGAAGCTCTGGGCGATCGTCAACGACCTCGCCTTGGCCGAGCCGACACCCAAGCTCCGCGTCGCGCTGCTCACCTACGGCAACGACGGTCATAACCGCGAAAACGGCTGGGTCAACGTCGAGTCCGACCTCACCGACGACCTCGACTTGATTTCGCAGCGCCTCTTCGCGCTGACCACCAACGGCGGGACGGAACTCGTCGCGCGCGTCATCCAGTCCGCCTCGCAGGAACTCTCGTGGCATCCTTCGGACGACGCGATGAAGCTCATCATCGTCGCCGGCAACGAATCGGCCGACCAGGACCGGCAGTTCCCCTTCCGCGAAGTCTGCCGCGCGACGATCTCCTCCGGCGTCATGGTCAATTCGATCTATTGCCAATACAGCGGCGACAACTCCGAAGTCGAAAGCGGTTGGCGCGAAGTCGCGAAGCTCTCCGACGGCCAGTTCGCGATGATCGACCAGAACAACGGCACCGTCGTCATCGCCACGCCCTATGACGAGCCGTTGATCGAACTCAACGCGCAGATCAACGCGACGTACATCGCCTACGGCACTCGCGGCCAGTGGGGCGCGCAGAACCAGACCGAGCAGGACGACAACGCCGCCAGCCTTGGAGCCGCGACGGCGGCGCAGCGCGTCGGCTGCAAGGCGACGACGCTCTATTGCAACAGCACCTGGGACCTCGTCGATGCCTGCAGGTCCGCCGATTTCAAGCTCGAAGACGTCAGGGACGAAGACCTGCCCGAGAACATGCGCGCCATGACGGTCGAGCAGCGCAAAGCCCACGTCGATGAAATCGCGAAGAAGCGCGCCGACGTTCAGGCCGCGGTGCAGTCGATGCTGCAGAAGCGCGAGGCGTTCGTCGCGCAGGAGCAGCAGCGGCTGGCGCTCGACGACACGGCGGCGTTCGACTTCGCGGTGCGAACGGCGATCCGCAAGCAGGCGGAAGCCAAGGGATTCAAGTTCCCGGCGATGCCCGCGGCAGCCGCAGGTGCGGACGCCATTCCGCCTGGAAGCGAGCTGGGCCCGGTGCAGACCGCAACGACCGCCGATGACGGTTGTTGATCGACCGGCATCGAGTGGCGCTTGCGCGCATAGAGTTACGCCGGCAGTGGCGCATCGCCGCGCGATATCGATGCGTCGGCCTCGCTGATGGAGGCCGAAGCGTCGATCACTCGCCGCGGCGAGCGCCGCTGTGCGTGCAACTGTCTGTGTCGGCGTTCGATCCGCCTGCCTTGAGATGCTCGACCCTTCCTAGCCCCTCCGTGTCTCCGTGCCTCCGTGGTGAATAGCGCATGCCCGAAGTGAACATACTTGTCGTTGAGGACGACAATTCGATCCGGCGCGGCCTGATCGACGCGCTGTCGTTCGCGGGTTACGGCGTAATCGAATGCGCCGACGGCGCCAAGGCCGTCAACCTGGCGATCGAAACCGACATCGATCTCGTGCTGCTGGACGTGATGCTGCCGGGGATGGACGGCTTCACGATTCTCGAGCGTCTGCGCAAGTGCAAGCCCACGCTGCCCGTCATCATGGTGACGGCGCGCGGCGCGGAGAAGGATCGCGTTCGCGGCCTGCATGACGGAGCGGACGATTACGTGGTCAAGCCCTTCAGCGCGCTCGAACTGCTGGCGCA
>CAZLDF010000260.1:0-8832 GCA_964558095.1 uncultured Isosphaeraceae bacterium
GCCATGCCTCACATCATACCGGCGCGTCGCGAGCCGCGAAACTCGGCAAACCCCGTTGAAATTTTCTCCGAAGTGGCGATACTTCCGCCTCCCGCGGCGACACATGTCCGTTTCCGCACGCCCGCGCCATCCAGCCGGGCCCGACGCCTATCCCTCCTGTTCGAGAGTTGACCGATCCATGACCCTTACGCCCCTTCGTAACCGCTTCCCCGCTCTTGCGATGCTTTTGGCCGCTGTTGCGGCGATCCTGCTCGCCCCCGCTGCGATCGCGGCCAGCGAGGCCAGCCTCGTCATGCCCGACCTCGCTGGCCCAGATGCGCCGACGTTCCTCGGCATGTCCGGCCGCACCCTGCTGATGATCGGCCTGATCGTCTGCGCCGCGGGCCTGGCCTTCGGCGGGTTCTTTTTCACCCAGCTTCGCAACCTGCCCGTCCACCAGTCGATGCGCGACATCAGCGAGCTGATCTACGAAACGTGCAAGACCTATCTCATCACGCAGGGCAAGTTCCTGCTGCTGCTCGAGCTCTTCATCGGCGCGATCATGCTCTATTACTTCGGCTGGCTCGCCGAGACCACCAACCCGCAGACCGGCGAGCCGGAAGGCTTCGGCGCCATGAAGGTCGCCGTCATTCTGCTGTTCAGCCTCATCGGCATCGCGGGCAGCTACGGCGTGGCGTGGTTCGGCATCCGCGTCAACACCTTCGCCAACAGCCGCACCGCCTTCGCATCCCTCGCGGGCAAGCCCTATCCCTGCTACAGCATCCCGCTGCGCGCCGGCATGTCCATCGGCACGGTGCTCATCAGCGTCGAGCTGCTCATCATGCTCATCATCATTCTGTTCCTGCCCGCGGAACTCGCCGGGCCGTGCTTCATCGGTTTCGCGATCGGTGAATCGCTCGGCGCTTCGGCGCTGCGGATCGCGGGCGGCATCTTCACCAAGATCGCCGACATCGGCAGCGACCTGATGAAGATCGTCTTCGGCATCAAGGAAGACGACGCCCGCAATCCCGGCGTCATCGCCGACTGCACCGGCGACAACGCCGGCGACAGCGTCGGTCCCACCGCCGACGGGTTCGAGACCTACGGCGTGACGGGCGTCGCGCTCATCTCCTTCATCCTGCTCGCGGTACCCGACGCCTACACCCAGGTCCAGCTTCTCGTCTGGATCTTCGCGATGCGCGTGATGATGATCATCGCCTCCGCCGGCTCCTATCTCATCAACGAGTTCTTCGCCAAGACCCGTTACGGCAACGCCGACAAGTTCAACTTTGAATCGCCACTCACCCACCTTGTCTGGCTGACGTCGTTCGTCTCCATCGGCCTGACGTATTTCGTGTCCTACCTGCTCATCCCCGAGCTCAAGCTCACCGCCGATGGGGCCGGCGACACCAGCATGTGGTGGAAGCTCTCCACCATCATCAGTTGCGGCACGATCGCAGGCGTGATCATCCCCGAACTCGTCAAGGTCTTCACCTCGATGCACTCGGCGCACACCCGCGAAGTCGTCACCAGCTCCAGGGAAGGCGGCGCTTCGCTCAACATCCTCAGCGGCCTGACCGCGGGCAACTTCTCCGGCTATTGGATGGGCATCACCTTCATCATCCTCATGGGGCTCTCGTACTTCGTCACGCGCCTGTTCCCCGACAATCCCGCTACCGCCGCGGAAACGGACCTGTTCATGATCGCGCCCGCGGTCTTCGGCTTCGGCCTCGTCGCGTTCGGGTTCCTCGGCATGGGGCCGGTGACGATCGCGGTCGATTCCTACGGCCCGGTCACCGACAACGCCCAGTCCATCTACGAACTCTCCCTCATCGAGCAGGTTCCCAACGTCAAGGCGGAACTCAAGCGCGACTTCAACATCGACGTCAACTTCGAGCAGGCCAAGCACTTCCTCGAGGAAAACGACGGCGCGGGCAACACCTTCAAGGCGACGGCCAAGCCCGTGCTCATCGGCACCGCCGTCGTCGGCGCGACGACCATGATCTTCGCCATCATCATGCTCCTGACCAACAGGCTGGCAGACACCGCCGCGATCGCCAATCTGTCGATCCTGCACCCGCCGTTCCTTTTGGGCCTGATCGCCGGCGGCGCGATGATCTACTGGTTCACGGGCGCCTCGACCCAGGCCGTCGTCACCGGCGCCTATCGCGCCGTCGAGTTCATCAAGAAGAACATCAAGCTCGACACGCACGTTGGCGCGAAGGCGTCCGTCGCGGACTCCAAGCGCGTCGTCGAAATCTGCACGCAATACGCGCAGAAGGGCATGTTCAACATCTTCCTCGCGGTCTTCTTCGCCACGCTCGCCTTCGCCTGCACCGAGCCGTACTTCTTCATCGGCTACCTCATCGCGATCGCGCTGTTCGGCCTGTACCAGGCCATCTTCATGGCCAACGCCGGCGGCGCGTGGGACAACGCCAAGAAAATCGTCGAAGTCGAGCTGAAGGAAAAGGGCACCCCCCTGCACGCGGCGACCGTCGTCGGCGACACCGTCGGCGACCCCTTCAAGGACACCAGCTCCGTCGCGATGAACCCCATCATCAAGTTCACCACGCTCTTCGGACTGCTCGCGGTCGAACTCGCCATCGCACTGAATAACCCGGATGCCACCGGTCACGAAGGCAACATCGAACACGTCACCAGCCCGACCACGCAGGTCCTCGCCGGTCTCTTCTTCCTCATCAGCGTCGTGTTCGTCTGGCGGTCCTTCTACGCCATGCGCATTCGCACCGCGGATTGATGTTTCGCGGGTGGGCTTGCCCCACCGTTGTGCGCGTCGCTACATGACGTGGGCGGCGATATCAAGCAGCGCTTCCAAAGCTTGACCATGCGCAACTTGAAACCATGCAGGTCGTTCAGAGCAACATCGCATCCGCGGCGTCGATGAACGACGCCCTCCGAGTGATCGTCGATCACTTCCGCGCCGACTCCGGCACGATCCACACGCTCGGCCCGGATCATCTGCTGCATCTGCGCGCCGCCGGCGAGGGTATGCCTAGCGCGGTGCTGGACATCATCCAGGTGATTCCCGTCGGCAAGGGCATGGCAGGGCTCGCCGTGGCCCGCAACGAACCGGTCACGGCCTGCAATATCCAAACCGACTGCACCGGCGACGTGCGCCCCGGCGCCAAAGCCACTGGACTCGAAGGCGCCCTGGTCGTCCCAATTCGCGATGGTGAGGGCAACGCCGTCGGCGCGCTGGGCATCGCCAATCGTTCGCCGCGCACATTCACGCCACGCGAGATCGACGAGCTGTGCGAGTGCGCTCGCCTGCTGGCCGGCTGCGACGAGCCTTGATCGCAGCACCCCCCGCCCGCGGCGACAGCGCGGCGACCGGTGGGGAGCGGAGCGAAGCGGGAAACGCGCGATGGGCTAAAGGGGCGGCGCGGCCTCCCAGCCTCTCCCACTGTGGTTGCTCGCCTGGTCGCCGACTGCTTTTTCATCCGCCTTTCTGCCTGTCCCCGGCAGCCCGGCCGTCCCAACGTCGTATAGATACTTCGCGGGGGTCGATCCGCGCGCTGCCGCCGCCGCCGTCGCTACGGATGGACGAATGAAGGAGCACCGTCGAATGATTCACGTGGATGACGATCGTGACGGCGTGCAATCCGCCGTTCTCCCGCGCGTTCGCCATCTCGCCCCGGTGCTGGCGGTGTGTGCAGCCGCGGCGTTCGCGATCGGCGCGATGGGCACGGGCGGCGTGGCGGCCGGCCAAACCGGAATCGTGCGCCACACCTTCGTCCAGAAATCCTCATCGAGCGCGGGCCAAACCGTTCAACCGATCTACTACCCGCTGAACCCTCGCCGCCCCAGCGGCGCTTCGCCGACGACCGACCTGCCTGAAGATGTGCTCCGACAGTTTCTCGAATACTACTCGGCGATGCGGTACGACCTGGCGATCGAGAGCGCGCTGCGCCTCGTCGAGATGGTGCCCGATCGGCCGCTGGCGCACTACAACCTCGCCTGCGTCTTTGCCAAGCTGCGGCGAGGCGACGAGGCCCTGCAAGCGCTGAACCAAGCAGTCGATTTCGGCTGGCGCAACGTCGGCCACACGCTCATCGACCCCGACCTGCGATCGCTTCGGCAGGAACCGGACTTCGTCGAGCTGATCGCGCGCATGCGGCGGCTGATCTACGCCGAGCAGCTTCCGCCCGTGCCGCTGCGAACAGACTCCGTGGAGCGCATCATCGCCGACGTCGAGGCCGCGGCGCCGCAGTTGATGCGCACGCATCACGTGCCGGGCATGGTCGTCGCGCTGATCGACGGCGGCGAAGTCGCTTGGACAACGTCGTTCGGCGTGGCGGACGCCTCGACGGACGTGCCGCTGAAGTCCGAGCAGGTGTTTCGCGTCGATGGCGTGCGCGACATGCTGGCGCTGATCGCGGCGATGCAGCAGGAGGCCGCGGGACGCCTGCGTCTTGCGGCGCTGTTGGAGCATCGACGCGAACTTCTGGCGTCGGGCGCGAGCGAGCGGGAGTCGCGGCGAGGCGCCGATGGAGCCAGGGGCGACGATCGCCGCATCCGCGCCGCCGGCTCGGTGCGAGTGGCCGACCCCGCGCGGCCGGACTTCGCGCCGCGCGATCGAGGCGACCTCGCCGATGCGCTCGGACTTTTCGAAGCCGTGATCGAAGCCTCCGCGGACGAGGGATTCGACGAGTATTGCCGGCGGAACATCCTGAACCCGTTGCGCGTCGAGAGCGTCCTGCTGCGGCCGTCGCCGGAGCAGTCGAGCGGCGCCGCGGTCGGACACAGTCTCTTCGGCACGCCGGCGGCGAACCCGGCGTCGAAGAACGATTCCGCCGGGGCGCTCTGCTCCGCTGCGGACCTCGCTCGCATCACCGCCTCGCTGATGACGCCGCAGATCAATGGCGACCCTGGCGCGCCGGCCTCGCCCG
Source organism: uncultured Isosphaeraceae bacterium (assembly GCA_964558095.1). Lineage (GTDB taxonomy): Bacteria > Planctomycetota > Phycisphaerae > Phycisphaerales > SM1A02 > CAZLDF01. Next base: position 4,890 of record CAZLDF010000260.1, read on the forward strand.
CGCCGACGTGCATCACCGCCGCCAACGTCAAGTGCCTCGGGGAGCAGGTGCGCGCCGCGGAAGTCGGGCTGGGACTCCGCGTGGCCGTCGAGCAAACTCGGTTCGGCACGCGCGTGCACATGCTCGACCAGGCGGGCGGCGTCGGCTGCCTCGTCCGCGCGTTTCCCGACACCGGCCGCGGCGTAATCATCCTCTTCAACAGCGAGACCGGCGCCGCATGCGCCGCGGCGATCGCGCATCGCGCGCTGGGTGGAAACTGAGAGCACACGCAAGCTGTCAGAGCGGCGAGCGGTAGCGAGTGGAAGCGGAGGCGCGAGCGGCGGATCAACCCATCTTGTTCAACGGAGCACCCGCGGCTCGTTCCGTTTCCCGCCGCGGCAAGTATTCGACCTTCCGGTCGCGGCTCTGACCGACCGCGCATGCCATCCGTCACTCCAGCCACCGGCCCTTCTACAATCGCCTCATGCTTCGCATTGGCTCCGTCAAACTCGACACGCCCCTGTTGCTCGCGCCGATGGCCGGTCACTGCGACCTGCCATTTCGACGCTTGTGCCGGGAGCTTGGCGGCGTGGGACTGGCCAGCACCGACCTGCTCAACTGCTATTCGCTTCTCAAGGGTTCGCCGAAAGCGCTGGCGCTCGCCGCGACTTGCCCCGCCGATTCGCCTCTGTGCATGCAGCTTTATGGCTGCTCGCGCGATCCGCTGCCGCAGGCCGCTCAATGGGCTGTGCAGCACGGCGCGGTCATCATCGACATCAACATGGGCTGCCCCGTCGATAAGATCGCCAAGAAGAACGGCGGGTCGCTCCTTCTCTGCGATCCCGACGAAACCGTGCGACTGGCATCGCGCATCGTCGATGCGGTCGCGCGCGACGGCGTGCCCGTGACCGCGAAGGTGCGACTGGGCTGGAACGAATCAAGCATCGTCGCTCCCCGGTTGGCGTGCATGTTGCGCGATATGGGAATCAAGGCGATCACGGTGCATGGCCGCACGACCGAGCAATTCTTCCGCGGCGAGGTCAACCTCGACGGCATCGCAGCCGTCGTCGCGGCGGTGAAGGGCAGTCAATCGACCGGAGGGGGGGCAATCCCGGTCATCGGCAACGGCGACATCACCCAGCCGGAGCATGTCACGCAGATGATGGACTACACCGGTTGCGATGGCGTGATGATCGGCCGGGCCGCGCTGCGCACGCCGTGGCTGTTCCATCAGGCCGATGTGCTCTTGCGCACGGGCATCGCAGCCCCGGAGCCGACGTTCGCGGAGAAGATCGACATCATCGCTCGCCACCTGGAGTTGATGCTCGCACACCACACCGAACGCGAAGCGGTCAAGCGGCTGAACACGCAGATCAGCTACTACGGCAAGACAATGGGCCACATCAAACCGCTGAAGGAAGCGGTCCGAACGGCGACCACTGCGGCGGAGATTCGGGCGGCGCTGGGAGATTGGCGAGAACGAGAGGTCGAGGAGGTATGCAGCCTTCCCTTTGCCGCCTAGGTTAGGGTGAATCCGGGGCGGCGGCGTCACTTGGGGGTTGTAAGCAGTTAGAGGGTGTAGGATTGCTGTACCCCAAGGGATGCTTCGAGTATCATTTTCTTCCTGGCATCTAACTCGCTGCGCCAGGGCCGTCGATCAAAGCTCTTGAGCCAATGCCGGAGTCTAACAAACAACCAACCCATTTGCCCATGAAGGGAGCAATGATTCAGCAGATCGGCTACCACTTCATGGTCGCATTCGCGCCGAAGATCCGACTTGATCGCAAAGCGGGGTTTTCCTTCGCGACGGACTTGGCCCAATATGTGGATCTGCAGGACGTCGTCCTCAATGCCGACCGATGGACGTTCTCTACGCCAGCCGGCGCTACGCCGAACAGTTCGCTGACCGTCACCGTTGGAGATGTCCAAGTTCAAGTTGATGCGATCTTCCCGACGGACTCAGCAGAGTGGTTCGAGACTCGAGTTGACTACGTTCTAAAGACCTTTGGGAAGGCATTTGCTCCAAAGACGATTCTCCAGACCGCCGCGATGGTTCGAGGGCTTCTTGACATCGACGGTGATGCGCGTCTCTACCTCTCGACTCGCGTGATGCACATTGATCCGAAGAGTGTAGATCCACTCGGCCGACCGCTACATCTTATCGGACTTCGGCTTTTCTTCCCGCCGTACTCGACTCAGGTTGATGACCAAAAGGTGACGGTTGACTGGCATGTGAATGTGAAGGCTGAATCATCCATCGACGATCCCGGTAAGCTGTTTCTTGAGGCGGAAGCCCAGTGGCCTTTTCCGCTCGAATGGACCGAAAAGAATTTTGAAAAGGTGCTCGAACGGCTTAAGATCGTAAAGGACTACTTGGACGGAAAGGTCATGGCGTTCTTGCACAATTGCGGCACCAAGGGAGTTGACTAGATCATGGTCGCGAGATGCAACAGTCAAAGGATCAGCTTTTGGCAAGCGGTCGTGGCTGCCGACCGCTTCACACCTTGCGAGCGTGTGGAGTGGCAGTACGCGCATGCAGCCGAGTTTCAATGGCCGGAGCCCACGTCGGGCGCTGCGCTGTCGGTGCGCCACGAGGCAGACCTCGACATCGAATCGGGACGTGTTCACTGTTTTGATTCGATTGACTCAATGCTGAGCAGTTTGCACGAGGACTGAGTTTCTTCGGAGTTCGGAGTTGCGCTATAGCCATACCACCCTCTTCAAGAGGTCGTACAAGCGCCTAAGCAAAGAAGACCAAAAGCGCATCGATAAGGCGCTCCGAAAGCTCGTCGCCCAACCCTTTGCCCCCTTTCCGCGAGGGCTTCGCGTGCATAAACTTGGAGGTGTAACCGGAACGCCAAGATGCCCGGGCGGTCCAGTTCCAGACGTTTGGGAAATGCACGCGACTGACGCACTTCTGATCACGTTTCAATATGGCGACGATGAACTGCTGTTTCGCAACTGCGGACAACACGACGCAGTTCTGCGTTCACCTTAGTGGAAAGGATTGCCTCTAGCGATCCTTCCTCCGATTAGAAATCAGCCACAACATTGCCTCCCGTGTGTATGGCGACCATGGACATTACCCGCGTCCGCGCCGCCGCTTGCCGGGCGCACGGCCGTTGCTGCCGAAGGCGATGTCCGTCACCAGCACGATGTCAATGACGTTGGACGACTCGTCCGGCTGGTACACAATGAGTGCTCGCCCGCTGGGCGTAATGAATGCGAATTCACTGTGCTTGACTGGGATGTGGCGGCCATCGGCCAGATGCAGTGTGAACGGCCTGAATGGCTGGGCCCGCACGGCGTTGCGGATTTCTTCGAGATTCATACGTCCATTGTATCCGGTTATGGATGCCCGCCGCCATCGCATCTTCGGCCATTGAGGCCGCAGATGCGATTGCAGGCGGGACGCCTGTGCCACTGCTTTGTTGCCCATTAATGTTGCACGCCGGGCTCGCCGGCGCGCATCGCGCGCTCGATTCGCCGATCGGGGATCAGCCACATCAGCGCGACCAGCGCATACACCGCGCACGAGATCCATGGCGACACGAACGCCGCTGCGATGGCGAGCGCGTAGAGCACGATCGAAAGATTTTCGCGGAATCGCCTGCCCACCGCTTTGGCCAGCAGCGAATCCGGGCCGTGCGCTTTGAGAATCGTGCGTTCGAGAATCCAGTAGGCGGCCGCCGCCATCAGCAGCACCACGCCATACAGCGCCACCGGCGGCGACGCGAAATGGTTCTCGCCCATCCACGCTGTGACAAACGGAATGAGCGACAACCAGAACAAAAGGTGCAGGTTCGCCCACAGCACCGCCCCGCTGATGCGCTGCGTCGCGTGCAGCATGTGATGGTGGTTGTTCCAGTAGATGCCGACGAACACGAAGCTGAGGATATAGCTGAGGAATACGGGCAGCAGCGCGCCGAGCGCTTCGAGCGTCGGCTCGTGCGGGATTTGCAGC
>CAZLDF010000261.1:0-2697 GCA_964558095.1 uncultured Isosphaeraceae bacterium
TCATGTGCTTTACGTCAAGTCCACCTCGCGCCGCTTGCTCGCATCGGACGAGGTGATCTCGGCATCCGCGGTTCGGACCGCATCGCAGAACGCCCGAATCATCGCCGGGTCCTTCACGCCGCGCTTTGACTCGACGCCCGACGAGACATCGACCGCATACGGACGCACCGCTCGAATGGCCTTGCCAACGTTGTCGGGCGTCAGCCCGCCCGCGAGGAGGACGGGTTGGCGGAGTTCGTGCATGATCGCCTCAAGCCTGTGGTGATCGAACGGCTCGCCTTCGCCGGACTTCTCGCCCTCGATCAGCAGCGCTTCGACCAGCGGGAAGACATCCCAGCGCCGAACCTCGGCCTCATCGAACGCGAGCGCCCGAATCACGCGCGTACCCATGCGTAAAACATCTTCCTCGTTTTGATTGCCGTGAAGCTGCACGAATGTCACCGGCGGCTCATTGTCGATGGGTGATTCGCCAATTCGCGGATGTTGGCGATAGACGCCGACCGAAGTGACGAAGGGCGGCAGCGCGAGGATGATGTCGGTGGCCGGCTCCAGCTTCACGAACCGAGGCGAATTGCGAACGCGCACCAGCCCGATGGCGTCGGCGCCCGCCTCGACGGCCGCCAGGGCGAGCTCCACGCTCGTGATGCCGCAAACCTTGATCCGCGTGCGGCGGGGACGCGTGAATCGAGTTTCCATCACGTCGCCGGCTCCGCGTCAAGTTCCGCCAGCAGTTGATCCGCCAGGGCCTTGAGTCCCTCCACGCGAATCCGCGGCCGCGCTTCGGCCAGCAGATCGCGCGCCCGCTGCGGCTTGCGCATGTGCCGCGCGTAGATCAGGCTCAGAATCAGCTTCACTTCATCCGCCTTCGCGCTTCGCGGGTAGTGTTTCAGCAGCAGTTCATACGCGCGGCTGGCATGCGCGTAGTCCTTCTCCGCGTACAGTTGGTTCGCCAGATCGAGCTGGCGATCGTCCGAAAACACCATCTCGCCTTCTTCGTCGAGCAGCGTCGCATACCGTGTCGCGGCGTCGGCGAGCTGGTGCTCGCGAAGCAGGAGGGCGACCTCCGCACGCGATTCCGCCACCGCCTGCTGGCGCGCGGTCAGCGGCTTGCCTGCTGCGGCGGCGCGGCCGGTCACCTTCGCGTCGGGGTTCAGCGAGGCGTCGAACAGCGTCCCGTGGCGCTTGGTCACGCCTCGAAGCGCCTTGCGGCGCTGGGCAAGCTGGAACAGTCGGAAGACGTCGAACTCGCCGCGCGGCACGAGCTTCACCGCCAGCAGCATGAAGGCGAACAGGAAGCCGTAGAGATAGCCCGCCAGGTGAGCCTGATACGCGACGTAGTCGCCCGAAGCGCCCAGCCATTCAGCCGTCGCGCGCAGCACATCGACCAGGAAATACAGCGCGATGAACCACAGCGCCGGAATCTGCCAGACCCCGATGAAGAAGAAGAACACCAGGACGCGGATGTGGCTGCGCGGGAAGAACGCCAGGAACGCGCCGGTGATGCCGGCGATGCTGCCGCTGGCGCCGATGATCGGCCCGCCGCCCCCGCTCCCCCCGGCCTGCCAGTGCACGATCGCCGCGACCGCACCCGCGAACAGGTAGAACGCCAGGAACCCGATGCGCTTGAGCCGATCCTCGACCGCGCATCCGAACACCCAGAGGAAGAGCATGTTGAACGCGAGGTGCCAAATGCCGCCCGGATCGTGCAGAAACTGGTAGGTGGCAAGCTGCCACCAATGAAAGTCCCGGCCGTCGAATCGCCCCGCATTGATAAAGTCGCCGATGTCGAACCAGCCAAACGTCGAGCCGGCAAGCCCGACCAGATAGACGAGCATGTTGATGAGGATCAGCGACTCCGTGACCACCGGTCGTCGCTTGCTGCGTTGATCTGTGCCGAGGGGAATGAACATGCAATGCGCTATAAACCAGTGGCACGGGCGTCTCGCCCGTAATCGAACAGTGGCACAGGCGTCTGGCCAGTGACCGAACAGTGGCACAGGCGTCTCGCCTGTGTTCGCATCCTTGGCCTCAAATGGCCGAAGATGCGATGGCGACCGGCAAGCGCGTCCTCTTGGAGTGGCGCCTGCGGAGTCTATCCGAGCGCTGCAGCAAAGTCCTCAACGGAAAGATGTTGACCACAGAGAATGCGATCTGCGATGAACGAATCGTCCCAGTTGTAAATGAGCCGGCCGATCAGGTGCTCGTCGATGTCCGCGGTCGAGGGAGGCGGGCGCAGCACCAGAATGTCACTCCGCGCGCCGACCTCCAGTCGTCCGGCATCGCGCCAGCCCAGCGCTTCGGCGTTGCCACGCGTAATGAGCGCCCATGCTTCGGCAGGCGTCGGCACGGGCGAACGCGAATCGACGGTCATCGAGCGCAGCTTCGCGACTTCGATCATCGCCCGCGCGACCCGCGGCATGGCGACGTCCGGGCCCGCGGCGACGTCCGAGCCCAGCGCCAATCGCACGCCATGCTCGCGAGCCGCCGCCAGATCGAATGTACCCGCCCGCAGGAACGTGTTCGCGCCGGGGCAGTGCACGACGACGCAGTCCCGTTCCGCGATCAGCCGCCATTCAGCATCGCTCAGATGCACGCAGTGCGCCAGCAGCGTCCGCGGCGTCAGTAGGCCGAATCCGTCGTACACGCCCGCATAATGCGGCGAGCCGGGGAACAACTCCGCCACGAGATCGCATTCGC
>CAZLDF010000262.1:0-7440 GCA_964558095.1 uncultured Isosphaeraceae bacterium
GCTGGCACGGTGAAGCGCGACCTCGGCGCGGGGGGGGGCATGCCGAAGGCCACGGCGTCGTCGCGCGCGTAGCGTGATTCATTGCTCGACAGGCCCAGCGCGCACCGGAGCGAATTCGGAAGGAAGCGATCGCCGGTGATCGACTCGGGAATGCAGCCCTCGTTGAAGCCGGTGATGATGATCGCGGGCGCCGGGTCGAGATGCAGTTCGAGCCAGCCGAGCATCTCCAGTTCGTCCGGGCGCGCGGGCAGAGGAATCGTCGCCTGGTTCAGCCGGGCGAGCGTGATGCGAATCGCAGTCGCGGCGTCGATGTCGATGTCCGGTCCGATATCGCAGCGCTGCTGCTCGTCGAGTTGGTCGGCAAGCGCGCGAAGCGATTCTCGAAGGGTGGGATCGCGCTGGCGCTTCTCGCCGCGGCGATAGACGCCAGCGAGCGCTTGCAGGATGGGTTCGCTCCATCGTCGCAGCGGCCGCGAATCCTGGCGCAGCGGGCGAACCAGCACATGCACCGCGTCGTGCACCGCGCGAAGCCGCCGCTGCATCCGCTCCTCGCCCAGCCACGATCCGGTGAATCGTTCGTGCAGGTGTTCGTTGAAGTAATCGTCGAGCAGGGTCAGCCAGTCGGAGAGACCGTGCAGCGCGTCGTCGCTCGTCGCGCGTGCGGCTTGAACGACGTGCGCGGCGACGAAGCGCTCGACGTCGCCGTGGCGCAGCATCGCTGCGAGCGTCGCGAAGCGTTCGTCCGCCAGCCATTCTGCAAGAGCGGCCAGCAGGACGAAGGGGGGGGAATGCCGCAGCGGCTGGCCGTCGGCGGCGTGGCAGCGCACGCCCGCCCACTCGCCGCGGCGCTCGAGGAGCGGGCCGAGGTTCGCGTCGCCCAGGCCGATCGTGATCTCGTGCGGGGCATGGTTTCCGTCGAAGCTGGCGAGCGTCGCAAGCACGCGCTGCGCCTGATCGGCGGGGCGATCTTCGACGTGAAGAACGTGCTCGGGAACGTCGATGCGGCGATCGCTCCACGCAGCCACGCTCACGCAACCGAATTCGTCGAAGGCATCCGCTTCAGTTGGAGGAGCGTGAACGAAGGCCGACACGCGGCCGCTCACCAGTTCGAGGAGTTGGCGCTGCTGGACATTGAGTTCCGTCACGCCGATGAGAACGATCGTCGGCTTCTCGTGATTGAGCGCGCTCTCGGGAATCGCCTGCATGGCGCCAAGCTGAGGATCGACCAGGCGGCAGTCCTGAAGGGTCGCCTGGTAGTTCGCTTGCACGGTGGCGAGCGCGCGCCAGCGCGATGGGTCGGCGCCGGTCAGCGCGTTGGCTTCGATGAAGTCGGCGACGTCGGCGAAGCGGCGCATCGAACCCGCGAGGAGTTCGTGCAGTTGCCCCAGCATCGCCGCGATCGCGCGCCACGCCCGCGCGTCGCCGGCGGGCGGCGGATGTGGCAGGAGCTTTGCGAGCGTGTCGGCGGGCGTGCGGCGAAGGGTCGCCAGCCATGCTTCCTCGCACTCGACGGCTGTCGCGAAGGCCTGATCGCGGCGCAGCAGCAGGCGAGGCAGGTCGCCGGGCGTCGCGGTTCGCGGCGGCACGAGGGCGACGCCGCGCCGCGCGGCCTGTTGCAGCAGCAGACTCAGGAGCAGGCGACCGGCGCGGCGGCCGGGCAGCACGCACAGAACGCCGCTCAGGTCGCACTCGCCGTCGCCCTCGCCCCGGAAGCGTTCGCGCAGCAGCGTCGCCGCGGCTTGAGGCAGCAGCGGATGATTCCAGTCGTGAAACGTTCGGTTCGTCATGCCGGGCCGCAGTCGCGCCGGTGAGAGTCCCCTGGGGCGGCATCCTTGTGACACTATAGGTCGCCGCGAAGGCTGCGCGGCGGGCCGACGTGTTGCGCAGCCGCTGATCTTGAGATACCGGTGGATTGCGTCCGTGTTAGCCCGATCGATGGTGGTCGAGCGTCACAAAACCACGAACCGGGTCTCGAAACGTCGGAACTCGTTCCGATGAACAGCCTGAAGCGACGCGTCGGCGAATCAGATGCCGCTACCGTACGGCGCCTTCGTCTTGCGTGAGAACCGAAATCAGGGAAGCGCGACGGCCCGCGAAACTCGGCCCGCGAACTTCCTGACCGAGCCGCTGCGTTTCATTCCGACGATCTCCGTCGGCTGAGCATCCCTTTCGGCTGCGACGTTCGCTTCAATTCGCTTCGCTCGCAGCGATTCTTCGTACTTAGCCACGATAGCCGCCGCCGAGCTCTTGTTGAATTCCTTGCCTGCCATGGTCGAACGCTCCGCTTTACGCCCCATGGATAGTAGTATCTATGGTCCAAAAATACAACGAAAAGCCGAGGAAGGCCAGAAGGGCGCTTCCAGAAAGCCACAGCGTGGCCGACACGAGCCGTCCCCGGACACGATTATTGGCCGCCCGCAGGCGATCATATGCAAGACGAAATGTCTGGGTTCTGATCTGGCATATGCGTTCGGCGGGTAGTAAGTAGAGCGCCTCCAGCACTTCGTCTGGAATGTTCAAGTCCGACAACGCGCCCTGCCGCTCCCCGACCGGGGCCTTGGCGAGAATGGGGCGTTCCGTGAACAGATAAACAATGCCGAAGAGAAGGGCTATCACGGATCCAGAGAAGAGCAACCGGATCAGGCACAGGCTCCAGCCTGGGACCACCGTGATCTCTCCGGGTTGCCTGTGCAAGTCCATCCTGAAAAGGCCGATCACCACAACGAGTGCGAGCAGCACAGAAATGGTCTTGCGGGCATCTCTGAGGGCCTGCGCCAGTTCCAGCTCGTTTCTCAGGTGGAATTCCGACTGGTCAAAGAGCAGCTTGGCGGCCAAGACTGCATCGCTCGAATGGTCCTCTGCGGTCACCACGAGTGCAGCATACAGAACTGCTATGCATGAGGCCCGACGCGGCATTCGTGACTCTTTTCACAATCGTCCAAATGACGTTGCTTGTGGACATGAACTACGACAACGTTTGGGAAATAGCGGCTTGCCGCTTGGCGCGCGTGCTCCTTGGCGATATGTTCACGGTGGCGCGGTGTCTTGGCGGCCAACGATTCTCCAAGTCGCCGAGGCCCAGTCATCGAGCGAGCGAGCGCCCAGGGACGGCGCGGCGTCAGAGGCGGCAATTGAGCAGGGCCGGGTGGCCGTGGGGGCTTACCCGGTCCTGTCTTTTTTTGCCTTGGCCGCTGGGGCGACGTTCGCTCATTCGCCCGTTCGATCACTCGCCGCCGACGCGCGCGAGTCGCGCTTCGGTGCGGCTGGTCAGTTCGATGGCGCCGCGCCGGCAGATCAGCTCATCGATTTCCACGCGGCGGCCGTCGGAAAGCGTGATGGTGGCGGGAAGTGACTGATCGCCGCGGATCAACCGCTCGGCGCGCGCAAGCCACGACTGATCGAGTTCGTCGTCTGTCTCCGGTTCAAGCCGCTCGCGCAGGAAGCCGCTGAGAAACTCGAGCGCGTCGCCCGTGACGGGGATTCGCCCGACGGAAACCTGATCGAGCCGCAGGCGCAACTGCGCGTCCTCGATGGAGGGGACGATTCTGGCGGTGATGATCTGCCGCGCGCCGGCTTCGCGAAAGTCCATGGCGAAGCTGACGCCCTGTTCTTCGAAGTGCGCCTGCACCATGTGCAGAGCCGCGGGCCACTGGCCGCACTGTTCGTGCTCGATCCACGCGCGCAGCCGCACCGCCAGCCAGGCGTTCACGTGCTCTTCGCGGATGCGCAATCGCCACGGCCGGGCTTCGTCGCGCACCAGATGCAATTCTTCGACGAACCGGTTCTCGACCGTTCCGGCCAGCTCGACGACCTGCTCATTCTCAACGTCCGGCGGTTCGTACCACACAGGCTCGACGCGCGGCAGGAACCAGAGCAATCCGGCGCCGACCGCAAGCAGCAACAGCGCGACGAGGCCCACGCGGAACAGTCGGCGCGATGATTGTCGGCGCGGAAGCTCAGGCACGAGCGATCGTAGGCGCGCTTGCGCATGAAAAAACCCACAGATGCATATCCGCGGGCTTTGGAATCAGCGAAACTCGAATGTGATCGATGGTTCAGTTCTGCTGCGGATCGAGCCCCAGGTGAATGAGATAGGCGTTCATGTCCGGCTCGCGCTGCAGGTAGTCGCGCACGAGGTCCAGGCCGTCGAGCGTTCCGCCGCGGGCGAGGATTTTTTCGCGGTAGTACGCGCCGGCGGAGGGGCTGAGCATGCCGAGTTCCTTGAAGCGCTGGAACATGTCGCAGGCATAGACGAGCGACCATTGATAGCCGTAGTACCCCGCGGCGTAGTTGGTCAGGTGCCCGAAGGAGGCGTGGTAATAGACGCCGGGAATCTTGGCGTACATTTCGACCTGCGGGAAGAACTCGGTGGCGATTGTGGTGGTGTCCACCTTGCCGTCCTCTTTGGTGTTGCAGGCGAGATCGACGAGGCCGTAGTAGAACTGATGCTCGGCGAGGAGCCCGCTGCCGAGGTTCTTCGCCGCGATCATGCCGCTGAGCAGCTCGTCGGGGAAGGGCTCGCCGGTCTGGTAGTGGCGGGCGAACGTCCTGAGCACGTCGGCGTCCCACACCCAGTTCTCGAACATCTGCGAGGGCGCCTCGACGAAGTCGCGCTCGACGCTGGTGCCGGCGAACTGGTAGTAGTCGGCCTCGCTGACGATCGTGTGCAGGCAGTGGCCGAACTCGTGGAAGAAGGTCTCGACCTCGTCGTGGGAAAGCAGCGAGGGTTTGTCGGCGGTGGGCTTGGTGAAGTTGCAGACGAGGGCGGCGAGCGGCTTTTCATATGTGCCGTCGCGCCACTTCTTGTGCTGGCGCAGGCCCCACTGGGCTGCGTGGTTGTATTTGTTGTCGCGCGGATGCAGGTCGATGTAGAACTCGCCGAGCAGCTTGTTCTCCGCCGCGTCCCAGACCTCGAACAGGCGCACGTCCGGGTGCCACAGCGGCTTGCCGAGCGACGCGGCGCGATCGGTGATCTCGCGGTATTCCAGCCCGTACAGCGATTGCGTGATGCTGAACAGGCCGTCGATGACGTTCTGCATCGGGAAGTATTCGCGGACCTTCTCCGAATCGACGGCGTACTTCTGCTGCATCAGCCGATTCTGGTAGTAACTGGTGTCCCAGGGATAGAGCGTCGCGTCGGGGTCGCCGGTGTGCTCGCGCTTGGCGGCGACGAATTCGTTCCAGTCCTGCTCGGCCTTCTGTCGCACCAGCGGGCGCAGCGTGCGGTAGAACTCCTTGACGGTCTCGGCGTTCTTCGCCATGCGGACTTCGATTTCGTAATCGGCCGAGTGTTTGTAGCCCAGCAGTTTGGCGGCCTGAGCTCGAAGGTCGAGAATGTGCTCGAGGACGCGGATGTTGTCCTTGCCGCCGCGGCGCTTGTACGCCATCCAGGCGCGCTGCCGAGTCAACTCGACGTCGCACAGGTCGAGCAGGGGAATGAAGGTGGGATTGTCCATCGAAAGGACGTACAGCTTGCCGGCGCGATCGAGCTGCTTGACCCAGTCGTCGGGCATGCCCAGCAGTTCATCACGCGTGACGAAGATCGCAGATTCGTCGTCGCGGATGTTGCCGTCGAACTCGATGCGCAGCGTGGACATTTTTTTCTGGATTTCGGTGAGCGCGGCTCGGCGGATCTCGCTGAGGTCCATGCCGGCGCGGCGGAAATCGCGAAGCTGGAACTTCACCAGCCGCTCCTGCTCGGGGAGCAATTTCGCCTTGTTCGCCGCCGCCTCGCGGACCGCGTTGTAAAGCGCTTCGTTCTTGGAGACGTCGATGAGCCAGGCGTTGAGATGTTCTTCGGCCAGTTCGCCGGCGTCGCGCTCCTCGGCATTCGTCGAGACGTGCTGCATGAACAACGTCATGCCGGTGGAGAAGTCCAGACGCGCCATGGCGTCATCGAGCGCCCAGATCGTGTTCTCGAACGTGTGCCGGCCCGAGGGGATTTCGAGAATCGCGCGAATCTCCGATTCCGCCGCGGCAAGCTGCGAGGCGATCGGCGAACCGGCGGGAATCGCCGGCAGGTTCCAGTCGGACGCCCCCCCCCCATCCGTCGGCGCGGCGACTTTGACATTGGTCGATTGAGCGGCGGCGCTCAGCGCGATCGTCGCGATCGGCAGCACAGAACACAGCAGGAAGCGGCGAAGAGCGAGACGTGTGATTTGCATGGGAGAGATCTCGAGATTCGGGACAGGAGTCGTGTTCGAGTTTCGATGCGTTCTTTTCTTTGCGCCGTTCCCGGTTGCCCGGTCGGACGCGTTCCCCCTCTTCCCAGGCGAAAGGGGAGTCCAGATTATTCCGGTGGATTATCTTCTCCGGGCGGGCCGACTTCCGCATCGCGAACACCCAGAAGTTCGATGTCGAAAATGAGCGTCGCGCGGCCGGGGATGCGCGGCGGCATGCCCTGCTCCTTGTACGCCAGCGTGTAGGGAATGATCAGTTTGCGCTTGCCGCCGACGCGCATAGAACCAACGCCTTCGATCCACCCAGGTATGAACCGGCCGAGAACAAGTGTTGTGGGTCGGTCGCGATCGTAGGAACTGTCGAACTTCGTGCCGTCATGCAGCCAGCCTGTGTAGTGGACGGTGACTTCGGAATCGGGCCCGGCGGGCTGCGGGCCATCGCCCACGACGAGGTCGTAATACATCAATCCCGATTCGGTCGAAACGCGCTCGCCGACGACCGCCTCGCCCGGCAAGTCCTCCGGTCGCGGAATGACGTCGTAGCGGATCACGCCGAAGACTTCGATGTCGAAGACGAGCGTGGCGTTGTTGGGGACGGGCCCCTGGCCGGTGGCGCCGAAAGCGAGATCGGAGGGGATGATGATCTTCCGTGCGCCTCCGACGCGCATGCCCTGCACGCCGTCGGTGAGTCCGATGGGAGTCGTCCCAAGCTGAACCTCCGTCGGTTCGCCGCCGGTGTCGAACAGCGGCGTGCCGTCGGTCAGATAGCCCTTCATCGTCGCCTGGATCAGGAGCGTGGGCTCGTTGATCTCTTCGCCGTTGCCGACCGCGAGGTCGTAGTGAATCACGCCGCGATCGTTTTCGTGCGCTTCGCCGGCGACGGGCAGACCGGGGAGTTCGGCGGGAACCGTGGCGTAGTCCATTTCATCGGGCAGGCCGAGCAGCTCGACGTCGAACACGATGGTGGCGTTCGGAGGCACGTCGTAAATGGGCGAGCCATCCGCGTCGGTGCGGGGCGAGCCGTCGGGATTGCGGTCCACCGCGCCGTTGGCGCCATAGGCCAGGTTCGCCGGGACGATCAGCTTGCGCTTGCCGCCGACGTTCATGGTGCTGACGCCTTCCGTCCAGGCTCGAATGACGCCGTTGAGCGGGAAGATGGCGGGCGAGCCGCGGTCGTGCGAGCTGTCGAACTTCGTGCCGTCGATGAGCCAGCCGGTGTAGTGAACGCGGACGCGGGACCGCACGTCGGCCGGGGTGGGGC
>CAZLDF010000263.1:0-2517 GCA_964558095.1 uncultured Isosphaeraceae bacterium
CGCTGCCGAGCGTTCTATAGGCTCAACCGGGCATGGCGGACTCCTTCGACCAGATCGTCATCGGCGGCGGGCCCGGCGGCTACGTCGCCTCGATCCGCGCGGGGCAGCTCGGCATGAAGACCGCATGCATCGAGCGCGACAAGCTCGGCGGCGTCTGCCTCAACTGGGGCTGCATCCCCACCAAGGCCCTTCTCCACAACGCCGAGCTGTTTACCGAAGCCGTCACCCACGGCGAGCAGTGGGGCATCGAATTCAAGGAAAAGCCAAAGGTCAACTGGGAAAAAGTCATCGGCCGCTCGCGCGACATCACCCCCACGCTCAACAACGGCGTCGCGTTCCTCTTCAAGAAGAACAAGGTCGATCATATTCAGGGGCACGCGAAGATCACATCCGGCAAGACCGCGCACCAGAAGTGCACCGTCGAAGTCCGCACGCCAAAAGGCGATTACTACCACGGCGAGGGGGGGGGCGAAGTCGCACAGACCCTCACCGCCGATCGCGTCATCATCGCGACGGGCGCCGCGCCGAAGGAACTTCCTTTCGCCAAGAGCGACGGCGAAACCATCATCAACTCCATGCACGCGATGAACATGAAGAAGCAGCCCAAGTCGATGATCATCGTCGGCTCCGGCGCCATCGGCATGGAGTTCGCCTACTTCTACAACGCCTTCGGCACGAAAGTCACCGTCGTCGAGATGATCGACCGCATCCTGCCCGTCGAAGACGACGAGATATCCAAGCTCGCGCATCGGGTGTTCGAAAAGCAGGGCATGACCTTCCACGTCGGCCATACCGTCAAGGCGATCGACATGAAGAAGAGCGGGGGGGCCACGGTCACCATCGTTGACGTGAAGGACGAGAAGAAGACGCAGAAGCTTGAAGCGGAAGTCGTGCTTGTCGCGGTGGGAGTGGGGGCGCGATTCGACGGGCTCTTCGAAGAGAAGCTGGGCATCAAGGTCGAGAAGGGCCACATCAAGACCGACTACCGCGACAAACCTGAGCCGACCTATCAGACTTCGGTCCAGGGAATCTACGCCATCGGCGACGTCATCGGCCCGCCGTGGCTGGCGCACAAGGCGATGGACGAGGGCGTCACCGCCGTCGAACGCATGAAGGGACATCACACCCTCGGCGTCGATTACAAGGCCATCCCCGGCTGCACCTACTGCAATCCGCAGATCGCATCCATCGGGATGACCGAGCGCGACGCGAAGGAAAAGAAGCTCGACTGCGTCGTCGGAAAGTATTCGCTGAAAGCGCACGGCAAAGCCATCGCCGTCGGCGCGACTGAAGGCCTCGTCAAGCTGATCGTCTCTAAACCCTACGGCGAGATCCTCGGCGCGCATATCCTCGGCGAGGACGCTTCCGAACTCATCCACGAATTCGCCCTGGCGATCCGGCTCGAAGCGACCGCGGAGGACATCATCTCGACGCTTCACGCCCACCCGACGATGTCCGAGGCAATCCATGAAGCGGCACTGGCGACTGAGAACCGCTCGCTTCACAGCTAGCGACGCCGCCGCGGCTCGTAACTGCCTATGCGACAAGTACTTACGTACTTTCACGCCGAACCGACATTTCCTCCCATTAAGGGTGATTCCGACCGATAGTGAGCCTTAGCGCTTCGCATTGCATGAGAAACTCGGTATTCTGATGTTGCGAGGGTTCCCGCCCGGGAGGGGAGCTTGGAGCGACCATGCCGATCACGAGCTCAACTTTGACCCGACCGGCGGCGCCCTCGGCGCCGGCCATCAGCCCGCGCGACTTTGACGCCATTTATGCACAGGCCGCGGGCGACGCCTCGCGCGTGCCCTGGGCCGACATGCGACCGCACCCGGCGCTGGTCACTTGGCTCAACGCCGTCGCGCCGAATCTCGTTCGTTGCGGCGGGCGCGTGATCGTCGTCGGCTGCGGGCTGGGCGACGATGTGCGCGAGATCGCTAGGCGCGGCTACGACGTCACCGCCTTCGATTGCAGCCCTGCCGCCGTCGAATGGGCCGCGTCGCGCGATCCGGGCAACGAAGACCGCTATCACGTCGCCGACCTCTTCAGCATCACGCCGCGCTGGCGTCATCGCTTCGACCTCGTCGTCGAGATCAACACCATTCAGTCGCTTCCAATGGATCAACGGCTCGACGCGCTGCGCGCGATGCGCGAACTGCTCAGCCCGCACGGCTATCTGCTGGTCGTCTGCCGCGGCGCGACCGAATCGGTGCGTGTCGAAGACGGCCCGCCCTGGGCGCTGACCGAAGCCGACCTGCGCGAAGCGACGCGAATGGCCGGTCTGGCGCCGCATGGCGAGCTCACCACGTTTCTCGATGAAGAAGATCCGCCGTGCCTTCGCACACGCGCGGTTTTTCGTCGCGTTGAATCCGCGAACATCTCAGTGGCACAGGCGTCTCGCCTGTGATCGAGTCTTCGGCCTCACTGGCCGAAGAATCGATCCGGCATGCAACCGGGGCCCACTGTGTGAAGTCAGCTGCGGCCGTGGTCGAGCCTTCTATGTGTTGACCGCGG
>CAZLDF010000264.1:0-3279 GCA_964558095.1 uncultured Isosphaeraceae bacterium
GCATGAGAACGTCACGCCCAGGAAGTGCTGGCGTTGAAAACCGACGTTCATGCCGATGAGGATCGGCGTCTGGCCGTCTTCGTCCATGCGGATGATCGCGCCGCCGGAGAGCCCGCGGGATGGGCGATCGGCGCGCCGAATCCAATCGTCCCCCGACAACGGTCGAGTGAGGAACACTCCATTGCGGCGGATGGACGCGATGCGTCCAGCATAGACGGTCAATCGCCCGCCGGCGGATCCCGGATATCCCGCGCAATAGACGAGATCGCCGATGCGGGGTTCACCGATCATCACGGGCGGCGCAGGCGAGCGAGCGACCGACGGCTCTTCAGGTTTCTCACCGGCGTCAAGTGAACGTGCCGGCGAGATGTGCCGGATGATTTCGAGCACCGCCCAGTCGTTGATCCAGCCTTCGCCGGAGCCGGCCGCGACAAACCTGCATTGAAGTCGGTCGTCGTCGGAATCCAGCATGAAAACGAGGCGCTCCATGATGGAGATGACTTCGCCCTCGAATTCCACAACCTCGAAGAAAGACGGTGGAAGGACGTGGCGGCAGGTGAGGAGCGTTGAATCATCGAGTTGGATCGCGGAGCCGCCGTGCCCGGAATCGATGTGCGCTGTCGCAATGCGACGAACGGGCAAGTCGGACAACTCAGTGGGAGCGCCTTGGGCAAGCTCGAGAGTCGAAGCGCAACCGGAAATCGTCGCGATTGCGAGCGCGAGAGCGAGAGCGCTTGTTGGAATGAACGCGAGTCGTCTCATCGATTCGTCTTGGCGCTTCTCGAAAACAGCGCGCCGCCGACCGGGGTGAACTCTCTCCATGTCAATCGGACTCTGTCGATGCTGTAAGGTTCGCCGCACTCTGGACAGTATCCTTCTTCGGGAAGGCCTTTCAAGTTGTATTGACAGTGAAGGCAGAGTTCGTAGTCGGCGCGTGCCGCCCGTCTTCGCAGGAGTCGCTCACGAATCCAAAGAAACGCGAGGATGAAGAACATCAGGAGAAGCAAGCATTCAACAGCGATTTGCAGAGGCGGCATGGAGAAGCGGCGAGCGCCCACCGTCTGGATCGCGAGCATCGCGACGTAGAGAAGGAGAGCCGCCCATGCAGTTCGCCGGCGCAGGCGGCGGACTGCCTGGGGCAGCACCTGTGGCGAATTGAGGAGGCGCTTGCCCGTCGTCGAACCTCACTTCATGCACGTCCGCGTGGCCTTCGGCTATCGCCTCAGGCCACGGCACCCAGCGGCAAACGGTCGGCGGCGACAATTCCTTCAGCCCCGTTGGGGTACGCCGCGTCGCGTCGCCCGCTCACTGCCCGTTGCGCGATGCGCCGAACGGCGAGAACCTGCCCGACGCTGCGACCAGCTCGTGACGCAACTGGTTGATCAACTCGCGGATCGACTGCGACTGGCCGTCGCTCAGTTGCATCGATTCATCGCGCTCGATCTGCTTGCGCAGTCGCTGGTCGGCGGTGTGGACGGTGGAGTGATAGGTTCGCCCGAGCACGCGCGCGATCTCCGGGAAGCTCATCTTCGTCAGTTCGCGGCAGAGATACGCCACGGCCGCCCGCGCGATCACGACGCGCTTGTGCCGGCATGAGCCCAGCAGGTCGGCGCGAGTGACGCAGATGCGCTCGCACACGGCGTCGATCACTGCGGCGGAGCGGATCGGGTTCACCGGCTGCCAGTGCTGGTCGGCGAACAACTGCTGCGTCGTGAGCAGGCTGACTTCGCCGGGCGAGCCGTTGCCCGCCGCGCCGGTTTCGCCACCGCCGGCGGCGGCGCCCGGGCCGGGGGCGAGGCCGGCGGGGCCCATCAGCAGGTGCAGGGCCGCGAGCTTGGTGATCGCGCCTTCCATTTCGCGGACGGAGCCGACGCAGCGTTCAGCAAGCAGTTCCATGGCGGGGCGGCTGATCTTCACGCCGCGAAGGGCCGTCAGTTGCCGCACGAGCAGCATGCGCGTCTCGCGGTCGGGCCGCTCGATCTGCACGACCATGCCGGACATGAAGCGGCTTTGCAGCGCGCGGCTGAGGCGCTTGATGTGCCGCGGATGCTCGTCGGAAGCCAGGACCACGCGCGCGCCCTTGAGCCCGATCGCGTCGATGGTGTGCAGGAACTCGCTTTGCGTGCGCAGCTTGTCGGCGATGAAGTGCACGTCGTCGATCGCTAGGAGCTGGAGCTTGCGATACTTGGCGCGGAAGTCGTCGAGCTGCTGGTTGCGGACGGCGGCGATGTATTCGTTGGTGAACTGCTCGCCGGTGACATAGCGGACAGCGGCGGGTCGGCCGGTCTTGCGGACGAACGCCTCGCAGATTCCCTGAAGCAGGTGGGTCTTGCCCAGGCCGCAGTCGCCGTGGATGGCCAGGGGCGAGACGTGGGTGGGGTCGTCCTCGTCGATCAGCCGGCGCGCAGCGGAGTGCGCGAGGCGGTTGGAAGCGCCGATGACGAAGTCCTGGAGGCGGCGCATGGAGCCGAGGGCGCCGCCGCGGCTTCGAGGCGCATCGGAAGCGGGGCGTCGCTGTGAACCACGCGCTGCGCGCGTCCGTGCGCGCGGCGGCGCGTGATCCGGGCGATGGGGGTGCGCTGCCGCTTCATTGCGACCCGGCGCGACGCGAATGTCGATCTTCGCGCCCTCGCCCAGCGCTTGCCGGGCGACATCGTGCAGCTCGGCGCGAAAGTGCCCCGCGATCCAGTCAGCGACGAACCGGCTTTCCGTGGCGACCGCCACCTGTTCGCCCTCGACTTCCAGTCGAGCCTGACCGAACCACATGCGGAACTTGCGAGGCCCCAGCCGTCGCTGCAGTTGACTGGAAATGGAGGTCGCGATCTGTTGCGACCCGGTGCAGTTTTCAGTCCTGCCTGCCAGCGGCGTAGCGGCCATGCTCGGTGCCTCCTTCCGCCTGCGACCCTCGATGGGCGCAGAGCTTCCGCGGCGGCCGAACATTCCGTTTCGGCCGCCCGAATCCGCCGAAGCGCGGCGACAATCACCGCCCCGCGGGCGACGATTCTTCGCCCCGCGCTTCACGCTCCTTCACGATGTCGGGCTGAATCCTTCCACCTGCACCCACGCACCGTGCCGCGGTCGCCGTCGCGCCGCTGCGCGCCGGCTCGTGCCCCAGGGCACGCACACCCGCCGGCACGCACGCACGCACGCGCGATCCGCCGAAGCGGCACGGCCTTCGCCATCGTCCGTCTCAGGCTCTCTGATCGTGGCGCCGATTCACGCACTGGTGGCGGCGGTGCAACGAGCAGCCCGGGCGGTCGGTGGCGAAGCCTTCGCTGA
>CAZLDF010000265.1:0-3765 GCA_964558095.1 uncultured Isosphaeraceae bacterium
CGCTTGGACACCCATCCCTTCGCGACCAAGAACTGCACATCAGACTCGAGAAGTTGTGGATCCGAGGGCACCTGATCACCCACCGAGAGCCCAAGCGTGGGATTCGGGCTACTTCCGGACCACGCTGCGGAACCCCACGCAATCGCGATATTCACAACCGCGCCGAGCAACAGCAACACAACCACGCGCACAACAATCCTGCTGCGGATGCGCGACAGCTTCAGACGGCGGCGCTGATTCACGCCACAATGCTACGCGTCATCTCGTTTTCGCCCCAACGGGGCGCAGGAATGTAGCCACGGGTGAAGCGCAGGTCGCGACAGCGACCGAAGCGCAACCCGTGGACAGTGAGTTTCGGTTCACACTTCGCCCCGGCGGGGCGAAGGAAGCTCGCGTCATCACTCGCATATGTTGATCGCGATCAGTTTCCTCCGCCCCTGCCGGGGCGGGATCATGTTGCGCCATGCGTGCCACGGGTTCCGCTCGTCCCTCCGGGACATCGCTCCACCCGTGGCTACAACCCATTGCCCCTTCGGGGCTGCACGCAAATCACGCCACAATCGCCATGCTCGTCGGCTGCGACCAGCCGCCTGCCCCCCGCTTCGGCGAAGTCCACCGCGCCCCGGTACACCGCCTGGCGGCCGTCTTGTCGAAGAATCGAAGCTCCACGCGCTCGGCTGCCGCCTGATCGCGTACAATCAATTCATGCTTGACTGGAGTCAATGTCCCGCGGTCGAGCGCGTGCCCGGCAAGGTCAGCGGCGTCTGGCTGTTTAAAGGCACCCGCGTTCCGGTGACAGCGCTCTTCCAGAACCTCGAGGACGGCGCCGGCATCGACGAATTCCTGGAATGGTTCCCCGGCGTCACGCGGCGGCAGGTTGAAGCCGTCCTCTCACACGCGGAGCGCAGTCTTGCCGCGTAGGCGGCCGATGCGATGGGAGTTCGTCGCCGGTCAATCAAATGCGAATCCTCTTTGATCAGGGCACCGCCTCGCCGCACTCGGTGCAGACCGCGCTCGTTCCCACGGGATACGCGCACGCGGGACACAGGCCGCGCTTGATCCGCCGCTTGCGGCGTGCCAGCATCGGCGCTGCGAACAGCATCCACAGGATCGCCGCGTAGAAGATCGTGTTGATCGCGAAGCCGGGCCAGATGGGGCGAAGCGGTAGTACTCTGACCGCGCCGACATCATGAAAGCTTGGATGAGGATCTAGGACAACTCCGCACGATGCAGATACCGTAACGAGCAAGCTCTTGGCTCCCAAATTGATCGCGCTCGTCGACTCAGCAACCGAACTCATTGACAGCGTTGGCCATCCGGTGGCGGTCTCGAGAATACTGTCCCACGCGTTTTGCGCGGTTGGTCTGGCGCGCCAATTCACGCCCGACCAACTCGGCGGCTCCGACCAGCGTTCTTGAGGTTGCTCAATCAGCGACCAGCTTCCTGGGTACCGATTCACATCATCGGGGATCTTCGCCCATCGAAGCCGAGTGAATGCGCTCGTTTCATGTACGCGCAACGACCAACCTGGGGCGTTCGCGGGTGAATACAGCCAATCCTGCTCCCACCAGACCGGCACGTTGTGCGAAAGTGTCGCACATCCCCACGCCACACTGACATTCACCATCGCGCCAATCAGCAGGAACGCGACCGTGCGGACAACAATCCTGCGACGGGCTCTCGATCTCGTTCGCGCCATGCCGTGATGGTATCCGGCGCCATTGCACGCCGGCCCTCGCCCTGACCCTTCCCCCTTCCCTCCCCCAATTGCTTTGAATTGGGGGAGGGTCAGGGTGGGGGGAGCTTGGATGGTCTGGACTTTCACCGCTTCGCTGCACTCGTGCGGACATGTCGATCTGTGGCTTTCAGACGCAAACCGAGGCGCGACATGGACTGACGCGCTGACGCCGCAGAAAGCGCGCACAGACGTGACGCTTGCTCGGCGAACCGGTGGACTTCACTGCGGGGGGCAACATTCTTAGGGAAGAGGTCAGATGTCAAAGGTCAGAGGTCGGGGATCAGGCGTCGGTGGTCGGGGGGTCGGAGATCAGGAATCAGGCGTCCACCGCATGAGCCAATCGCCAAATCGCCAAATCGCCAAATCACCAAATCACCAAATCACCAAATCACCAAATCACCAAATCACCAAATCGCCAAATCACCACATGACCAACTGGAGTTTGTCAAGAGCAATCCGCCGAGTATCCGCCAACAGTCTGCAAAAGCGTCACATCTGCGCGAAACTAAACCCTCCTGCCAATGCAGATTTGCGCACAACGGTGACGCATTCGACAGGTTTCCTGCAACCGCCGCCGCGGGCCTCATTCCCTCACTGTCCTGCTTCACCGCTTCGCGACGTGGTCCTTGCCGGTCAGGTCGATCTCTCCGGTGTGACCGAGGTCGATGTGGCCATGGTTCTCGAAGTGATAATCGAGGTACGCGATCTTGCGATCGGCGAGGGCTTCGAGCGCCGCCTCCTGGCCCGGGGGCGAGCCCCAGATCAGCCTGCATCCGCGGTCGCTGGTGAGCACGAGCATCTGGCTGCTCATCGCGGCGGAGATGTCAACGCTGGCGATCTGGGATTTCCACTTCTTGTCATCGATGCGGCGCAGGAGCTTGAGCGCCGCGCTGATGTCGCCGCCTTCCCACTGAAGGGGGGGGCGGCTCGGCCGCGCGAAGTGGGCGCCGACGATCGAGACGAAGTTGTGCTTGACGCCGGTGGGAAAGGTCAGGGGCAGCAGCCGGCCGGTCGGATCGACCAGGTGCTCGCCGTCGCGGTCGCGCACCACGGCGAAGGGGGTGACGAACTCGCCATCGACGAGCACGAGGTCGCTGGTGAGGCGCTGCACCTGTTTGACTTTCTCGAACCAGCCGCTGTTGAGCAGCGCGATGCGTGCGCGGACGAGGTGTTCGCGGTCGAAGACGTCGCCGCGAAGTTCGCCGGCGGCGGCGCGGACGAGGTCGTCGCGCAGTTCGCCGTTCAGCCAGCGCGGTTGATCGACGAAGCGGACGTCGATGTCGCGAGCGGCGGCGGCCGCGGCGGCGCGGGCCTGCAGGTGCGGCAAGCCGACGATCCAGCCCGTGATCGCGGTCGCGATCGCCGCGAGCCACACGGTTACGCGCAGCGCGAGCATGATGCGCCTGGGCTCGATGGGCGCGAAGCGATCGCGCGGCGAGCGGCGCTTCGCAGTCTTTGCTTTGCTGGATGCGCGATTGGCCATGGGTGGAACGGGCGAAGCGACGGAGCGGCGAAGGATCAGGAACGACGCGAGCCGCGTGGGCGCAATTGCTGCGCAGCGAATCGCGCCCGGGTATTGGCGGACGGTGGGTCCATCGGCAGAGCGCGTGCCGGGCGCTCGAAATTCAGGTGTGCGCGTGCGTAGCGGCGCGCTCAAGCGCCGCGTCAACGAGCTCGCGGCAGATGTCGGGCATGCTTCGACCGCAGTGGTTCGCGGCCATGGGCACGAGGGAGTGCGGCGTGAAGCCGGGCATCGTGTTGATCTCCAGAAACCACGGACCAGCTTCGTCAAGCATGAAATCGACGCGCGCAATGTCGCGGCAGCCAAGCTCGTCGAACGCCAGCATCGCGACCTCGCGGCATCGCTCCGCGACGCCCGGCGGCAGCGGGGGATCGATCACGTACTGCGTGTCTTCACGCTGGTACTTCGCCTGATAGTCGTAGAATTCGACGGCGGGCTTGATCTCGATGATCGGCAGCGGCTCGCCCACCAGAATACCAACGGTCAGCTCGCGCCCGGCGATGTA
>CAZLDF010000266.1:0-4735 GCA_964558095.1 uncultured Isosphaeraceae bacterium
GGGCCGGGGGGGGTCGGGGTGGTCGAAGGCGGGGTATTCAACCGCGGAGACGGGGTCTGTCAAGACGCCGGCGAGCGCACAGGGGTTCATTCGAGGGTCTGCGGCTCGGAAATCGCGGGGCTGGAACCACCCGCAGAAATGGCTGTAACTGCCTGTGCTGCAACGCTTTGAGG
Source organism: uncultured Isosphaeraceae bacterium (assembly GCA_964558095.1). Taxonomy (GTDB): domain Bacteria; phylum Planctomycetota; class Phycisphaerae; order Phycisphaerales; family SM1A02; genus CAZLDF01. Next base: position 174 of record CAZLDF010000266.1, read on the forward strand.
CGAAATCTCTGAGGCGTCGATCCAGATCGACGGAGAAATTGTCCGAAATCTGCGAAGCCAGCTTCTTTGCTGCTTGGCGAAGCGCCGCGTGCGGATCTTGACCTGTTCGATCGCGTCCTCCAGCGAGCCGCCAGTTTCGATCGCGTCGGCGAGTTGCTTGTAGCCCAGCCCCTCGCGAGCCTGGCGCCCGAGCCGGCCGGATGCAAGCAGGCCCCGGACTTCCTCGACCAGCCCCGCCTCGATCATCTGCCTCACCCGGTCGTTGATTCGCCGGTTGATGGCCTCGACGCTGAGTTCGAGCCCGACGATGAACACGTCCCGGCGGGTTCGCGCAGCCGTCCATTGTTGCTGCAATTCGCTGATCGGCCGGCCCGAGCTTTCAAAGACCTCGATCGCGCGGATGGTTCGCTTGATGTCGTTCGGATGAATGCGCTCCGCCGACTGCGGGTCCACGCGCAGCAGCCACGCCCGGCGCTGGTCCTGTTCCAGGTCGAGCAGTCGCTGGCGCAGCGCGGGATCGGGCTGCGGCCCGTCCATCATGCCGTGGAGCAGCGCTTGCACGTAGAGGTTGGTCCCGCCGACGACGATGGGCCACTTGCCCCCCCCCGATCGAGCGCGGATGTCCGTGATGCACTGCTCGGCCAGTCGCAGCCATTGATCGACCGAGAAGGTCTCGTCGCTGGGTTCGACGATGTCCAGCAGGTGATGCGGCACTTCGGCGCGCTCGGCCGCCGTGGGCTTGGCCGTGCCGATGTCCATGCCGCGATAGACCTGCATGGAGTCGGCGCTGATGCACTCGCCCCCGCCCGGCAAACCGCGAGCAAGCTCGATCGCCACCCGCGTCTTGCCCGCCGCGGTGGGGCCGAGGATGAGGATGATGGGGTTTGCTGAGTGCATGAAGCTGCTACGCCGCGAGCGACGTGGAACGTCAGATGTGCAACTCACGAGATTCAGACTTTGCGCTTCTCGATTGTGAGTTGCACGCGCTTTCTTCCGCCGCGGCGAGACTTCGGCCAGACCGCGCGCTTGAGCCTCCACAGCCCGATCGCCGCCAGCGCCGTCACGACCCAGAATTGCCAGTCGTCCAGCGGCATCACGAAACGCCGATCAGGCGCAAGCCGTGATAGATGGCGAGCGCCAGCGCATACGCCACGGCCGTCATGTAGCCAAGCTGAAGCAGCGCCCACTTCCAGCTTCCGGTTTCCCGCCGCGTCACCGCCAGCGTCGGCAGGCACTGCATCGCCAGCACGTAATACACGAGCAGGCTGGCGCATGTGGCGGTTGTGAACACCGGCGAGCCGTCATCGCGCTTCGCCTGCGTGATGCGCTCGAGCACGGTCTGATCCTCCGCGGCCTCCTCCTCTTCGCCCGTCAGCACGACGACCATCGTGCTGACGAACACCTCGCGCGCCAGCAGCGAACTCATCACGCCCACCGTGAGCTGCCAGTCATACCCCAGCGGCTGATAGACCGGCTCGACGATGCGGCCCGCGCGGCCGATGAAGCTGCCGGCCTTCGCGTGGCGCCGCTCGACGTGGTCGGCCTCAGCGAGGATTTCCTGCGAGCGCGCTGCATCGATCGGTTCAAGCTGCGCCGCTTCGGCGCGCAGGACCGCCGCGTCCGCGGGGGGGGCGACCTTTGGATACTCGCCCAGCCACCACAGCACGATGCAGATCGCAAGGATCACCGTGCCGGCCTTGCGCAGGAACACTCTCGCCCGGTCGAAGGTGGTCAGCAAGGCGGTCTTGACGCTCGGCAGCTTGTAGGAAGGCAGTTCCAGCATCATCGGCATCGACGGCCCGCGCAGAAAGCTTCGCCGGGCCATCAAAGCCGACAGCAGCGCGACGATCGCGCCCAGCGCGTAACAGCCCGCGAACGCCAGCCCCGCCAGGAGCGGTTGATCCGCGAACAGCAAGCCGATGAGCAGCACATAGACGGACAATCGCGCCGAACAGCTCATGAACGGCGCGACGAGAATCGTCGCCAATCGATCGCGACGATCGGGGATCAAGCGCGTCGCCATGATCGCCGGCAGCGCGCACGCATGCGCCGAAAGCAGCGGCACGAACGATTGCCCGGGCAAACCGAAGCGGCGCAGCAGCTTGTCCATCACGAACGCGGCGCGCGCCAGATAGCCGGTGTCTTCCAGGAGACTGATCAGAAAGAACAACAGGCATATCTGCGGCAGGAACACAACCGTCCCCGCGACTCCCCCCACCACGCCGTTGACGATCAGGTCGCGAATCGCGCCTTGCGGCAGGACCGCTTCGATGAAGCCGCCGAGCTCAGCGAACACAAGTTCGATGAGGTCCATCGGGACCGTCGCCAGCGCGAAGATGCTGTAGAACAATCCCGTCATGATCGCCGCGAACACCAGCACGCCCAGCACCGGATGCGTGAACGCAGCATCGAGTCGATCGGTGAAGGTGTCGTCGGCGGCGCCCACGGCGTCGTGCCCGCCGAGGCTGTGCGCCACGACCGAGTTGGCCCACTCCGTGGCGCGTTCGGCGCCGGCGGGGTCGCCCAGCTTCGCCTCGCTCAGCACCGGCGAGTCCATCGCGTCGAGCAGCGCATCGACGCCTTCGCCCGAGCGCGCGCACACCGGCACGACCGGGCAGCCCAGGGCCTCGCTGAGCTTTTCGACGTCGATCGTCAAGCCGCGACGCTGCGCCAGGTCGATCATGTTCAGCGCGACGACCGCGGGGCGGTTCTGCTGAAGCGCCTGGCTGACGAACACGAGATTGCGAGGCAGGTTGGTGGCGTCGGCGACGATCAGCAGCGCATCCGGCGGCGGCGTGTGCGCCACCTCGCCCGCCAGGAACTCACGGCAGAGCCTCGACTCCGGCCGATCCAGGTTCAGCCCGTAGTGGCCCGGAAGATCGACGATCTCGAATTGCGTGTGCTCGCGGCGGCGATGGCCGATGCGCGCCTCGATGGTGTTGCCGGGGAAGTTCGCGGTCTTGGCGCGCACGCCGCAAATCTGGTTGAACAGCGTCGTCTTGCCCGTGTTGGGATTGCCCAGCAGCGCGTAGCGCAGCGCGCGCCGCGACGCCGCGGCGGAAGATGCCTCAGCCGATCGGGGGGGGGCAGGCGGCTGCGAAGTTTGAGTCGAAGTGGGCGACATGATGCGACCGCGTCAGCGCGCCGTCGCTGCGACCAGCGGCTGGCCTTCCACACGCACGATGATCCGCCGGGCGATGTCTGACGAGAGCCCCAGCCGCGTGCACGCGACCTGCACGATGCACGTGCGCCCGGGCTTGCACACGCGCAGGCGGCACTGGTCGGCCAGGCCCATCGCCGCCAGCAACTCACGGTCGGCGGGCTCCATCAGGCAGCAGCGAACGGTGCCGCACTGGCCCGCGCGCAAGTGGTGCAGGGGCACCTCGTCGTCGGCGGGTAGGGGCACGGCGGAAGAGCGGGTGCTGGTGGTGTTTGACGGCTGGGCCACGGCGATCTCGGCGGGGGATTGGTTGGTGCTTGAGAATCATTCTCAATGGGGCGCGTGGATTCTAGCGTGCTCCGCCCGCCGCGCAAAGCCCCCGCCGGTCAGCTCCCGCCCGTGGCGGAATCCGCCCGCCCGCCACCCCGCCGATCGCGACCGTGCGGCCGAGTCGGCTCGCCGCCGCCGCCGGGACACTCTCCAGCGATGACCTCCGGCAGGCACATTCACCTCTGTGCATGCGTGAAGAAATATCGAGATTCTGCGCGGAAACCATCTTGACGGCCATGACCGGCGCGTTACCTTGCCCGCGCTGCAGCGCAAGGGCGCGCTTCAGCCATGGATTGCTGGGAGGTTTCAACGTGTCCAATCCAAGTGCTTCGCTTCGCCGGTCGATGGTCAGCCGCCGCCCGCTCGCGGTGCTGTGCGCGCTGCTGCTCTTCGCTTTTTTCGCCGCCATCCACGCCGCGGCGCAAGAGGGCGGCGACCCCCCCGCTGATCCATACATCGCATCCTCCTCCGGCGACATGGACGGCGATGACAACCCCGACACCGTCAAAGCCAAACCCGATGGCTCCGGCGGCGGTGCCGCGCCGGGCGAGATCCGCATCACCAGCGGCTCGACCGGCAACCTCATCGTCAAGATCGAAGGCAGCCAGAGCAACGACCTCTTCGGCTCATCCGTCGCCGTCATCGGCCCCGACGCAGGGGGGGGCGGCCTGCGCCACCTGCTCGTCGGCGCGCCGCTGGCTTCCGGCGACGGCCGGGCGTACTTCTTCGCCGGCCCGTTCGATGGAGCAACTGGTTCGCTGATTACCGCGACGGCGGCGCAGTTCACGCTCCGCAGCATCTTCGGCCTTTCCGATCAGCCGCTCTTCGACGACCACCACTTCGGCGGCAAGGTCGCGCCGCTCTTCGACATCACCGGCGACAACGTGTCCGAACTTCGCGTGCGCTCGCTGTGGAATGATGGACCGCAGGAAATTTCGTTGATGCACGTCTTCGACGGCGCGACGGCACAGCTCCTGTTCATCGTGCTCGAAGACGACGACTTCGATCCCTGGGCGGCAATTGCCGGCGACCTCAACGGCGACGCGGTCGTCGATCAGCGCGACCTCGACAT
>CAZLDF010000267.1:0-4972 GCA_964558095.1 uncultured Isosphaeraceae bacterium
AGCTGAAGGCGCTGCGGCCGACGACAAAATGACCCAGTTCGAGGTGAACCAGCGTGCGCGTGACAGCGGGGCTGAGGCTGACGATCCGCGGCTGGTCGGCATCGGCGGCGGTCGCGATCGCGGAATCTGTTTCGCGGCAGCCGATCACGCCGAAAAGCATGAAGAGGTGCAGCGCCGCCGTCAGGATCGCCAGACGCTCGTGGGCGAGTTGTCGCGGTGGCCATCGCATGAACTGCATCGTACAGTGCCCGCGGACGGCGCGCGGCGGAGGCCGTGCGGAACCGGTGATGATGATGATGATGATGAAGTTGACGAAGGAGCAAGGCATGCAAGGGCTTCGCAGATTTCGCACGCTGTTCGCCCGGCGGCGCGAGCCGGTTGTGATCGACCTTTCCGAGACGCAGGCCGGGGGCCTCGTCGAGGGGCCCGACGCGGCGCTTGCCGAGCCATCCGGCGCCAACGGCGCATCGCGCGGCGCGCTGGCGACGATCGAGCCCAAGCCGCCGACCCGCCGGCCGACGCTCGCGGAAGTCCAGCGGAGCTACGACGAGGTGATGGACCTCGTTCGTCGCATCGGCGAGCACATCGACACGCAGGCGCAGCGAACCGACACGCTCATCGGCCTTCTCAACGACCTGCCGCGGGCGATCCAGGCGCTGCCGGAAATCAACCGCAACAACGCGCGAATGATCGAGTGCCTCACCGACTTCCAGAACCAGGCGAAGCGCCGCGACGAAGCGTTGAGCGCGACCCTCGGGACCGTCGGCCAGTCGTCGCAGCGCCAGACGGAAGTGCTCGGCCTGATTCAACAGCAGCTCGATTCATCGAGCGCGAGCGCGGCGCAAACCGGCGACACGCTCGATCAGGTGCGCCAGACGCTTCGCGATCTGTCTTCGTCGAACGTGCAGACCTCGCGCGTCCTTTCGCAGATCGCCGACGAGGGACGAATGCGCGAGAACAAGCTTGAGTCGCTGGTGGAATCGACGCGCACGTGGATCATTATCGCGCTGGCTGCGTGCGTCATTGCGTCGCTTGGCGCGGTCGGCGTGGCGGTGTTCGCGATTGTGGCGGCGTAGGAGGCTATCTTAAAACTCCTTCTCCCCTTGGGAGAGGGTTGGGGTGAGGGCCGCATCGAGCAACGCAGCGGGGCAAGCCCGCTCGCTAAACGGGCGTTGCGATCAATTGTGTTTGAGATAGGCGTCGGTAGAGTTCGCATCGGCCCAGCAGTTCGTCGTGGCGGCCGACGTCGATCACCTTCCCGCGGTCCATGACGACGATTCGATTCGCGTCGAGCACCGTCGCCAGGCGATGGGCGATGACGAGCACGGTTCGGCCCTCGCCGAACTCGCTGATCGCGGCGTTGATGTGGTGCTCGGACTCCGAATCGATCTGGCTCGTGGCTTCATCGAGGATGAGAATGGTGGGGTCGCGCAGGATGGCGCGGGCGATGGCGAGGCGCTGGCGCTGGCCGCCGGAGAGCGAAGCGCCCTGCTCGGCGATGTCGGCGTCGTAGCCGCCGGGGATTTCCATGATGAACTGATGCGCATGAGCGCGCTTCGCTGCGTCGATGAGGTCGTCGCGCGTGGCGCGTTCAAGCCCGAATCGGATGTTCTCCGAGATCGGGCCGCGGAACATCACGTTCTCCTGCGTAACGACGCCGATCTGCTCGCGCAGACTTCGCAGATTCACCGTGGCAATGTCGATGTCGTCGATGAAGACCCGGCCGTTCGTTGGATCGAACAATCGCGGCACGAGGCTGAGCAGCGTGGTCTTGCCGCAGCCGTTGGGTCCGACGATGGCGATGCGCTCGCCGTGCGAGATATCGAGGTCGATGCCCTTCAGGGCTTCGTCCACTTGTCCGGCATAGGCGAAGCGCACGCCTTCGAATCGCAGAGATTCGCGGTGGCGCTTCAAGGGGGGGCGATCGCCTTGCAGTCCGCCTTCGGGCGTCGCATCGAGCACTTCCATGAGTCGCTGGGCGGGCGCGGACGCGGCCTGCATCTCGCCAATGAGGCCCGCGAGCGTCTTGAAGCTGCTGCCGGCCAGCGCCAGCGCGCCCAGCGCGACGACGAAGCGGTCGATGCTCATCGTGCCGTCGATGATTTGCTTGGCTGCGAAGATCGCAAGCGCGCCGATGGCGATGGCGGCGATCAGTTCGATCACGGGGCTCGACAGCGCGCGCGCATAACGGGCTTTCAACTCGTGCCGCACGACCTCCCAGTTGATCTTCTCGAATTCCTTCGTGACCTGCTCTTCGGCGGTATTCGCCTTGACAGCGCGCAATCCCTGGAGCGATTCGTTGGTGATGCGAAGAAGCTGTTCCTGATGTTTCAGCGCGCCGCGCGTGCCCCGGCGAATTCGCTTGCCGAACTTGCGGATCGTGATCGCAAGCACGGGCACGAGCGCGAGCGCGACCAGCGTGATGCCCCGGCCGATTACGAGCGCGACGATGAACGCAGCAAGTCCGTTGAACGCCTGCACGACCGACTTGCTCATCAGCGCGACCATGCCGCGCTGGATTTCGACGGAATCGCGAAGAATGCGCGAGATGAACTCCGATGCGCCGCTGCTTGTAACGCGCGACAGCGGCAGGAACAGGGAAGCGCGAAACGCCGCGGACCTCGCATGCGCTACCGTGCGCGCCGCCACGGTGATGCTCAGTGACTGATGGATGAACGTCATCGCGGCGCCGATCAGAATGATCACGACGATCGCGATGACCATCATGACCACGCCCTCGAATCGCCCTTGTGGCAAGAGCTCGATGATCCATCGCGGGATCGCGATCGCGACGCCGAGGAAACTGTGCCGCTCGTCGTTGAACTGCCGCGCCAGCCCCGGCAGCGCCGCGCCGGTTTCGTCCTGCAGGATCAGCTTGATCGTCGGCATGAACGAAATGAGCCCGACGCTCAGGCTGCACGCAGCAAGCACCGCGAAGACCATCGCGATGGCGACCATGCCGCGGTCGCGGATCGTGCGTCGGATGAAGCGGAGGAAATCCTTCATGGCTTTTCTTGTTCCCCTCTCCCCTTAGGGGGGGTGGGGGAGGGGGACCGGAGCATCCTACTGATAGAGCTTCGCGAAGTCCTTCCAGAACGTGGGATAGCTCTTGGAGACGACGTGCGGGTCTTTGATGGAGATGCCGGGGCGTGCGAGGCCGAGCACCGCGAACGCCATCGCCATGCGGTGGTCGTTGTAGGTTTCGATGATGACGGGGGCGGTGGTCGAAGCAGCAGTGGCACGGGCGCCTCGCCCGTGCGTCTCGTCCTGCGCGGCACGAGCGGCCCGCGCGAGCGAAGACGCAAGCGACGGCGTGATCGTGATCGAGTCGTCCGTTGTCTGAACTTCACAACCGACCTTGCGAAGCTCGGTGGCGAGCGCCGCGATGCGATCGGTTTCCTTGTGGCGAAGGGTGTGAAGACCTGTAATGTGCGTCTCGACATCCATTGAGGCGACCATTGTTCCGAATGCAAGCGACGCGTCCGGCATGTTGGAAAAATCATAGACGTTTGCAGTTGGACACAATGCGGCTCTCGCGCGAATTGAGGAGACAGCTACTTCATGCTCTCCCACGTGAATTGAATTGCAGGCTGGCTCGCACCCGAGAGAGTAGAGCAACGTAAAGAACTGATAGTCCGGTTCGGCGTATCCCAACCCAATGTCCGGGATCCAGACCGCAGAGCGCGGGCGAATTGCCGATGCAGCCCACCAATAGACGCAACTGCTCGCATCGGGCTGTACGTGAATCTCGGTCAGCTCCGTTCGTTGAGATGGGATCACAATGCGTTTGTAATCGAAATCCTGTCGCTGCAGTCTGTTTCGCTCGAACGCCAAGTGCCGGGCTGTCAACGCATGGAACTTCGGGACAAGAGTTGCTTCTTCGCACTCCAACTCGAATTCAAGTTCATGGAGCAGGTCCACCGTCAAGTGCACATACGACTTGGTGGTGAGTTTCTCGGCAAATGTAAGCGCGACTCCTCTCGGCAAGTTCCCGGCGATCAAGAGGAGCGCGGATATGAACTGACTACTGGAGGTCCTTCCCACCCTCAACTCACCACCCTCGAACACTTCGCTCGGCACCACGCGCACCGGCAACCGCCCCTCTTCTTCGACATAGTCAATCTTCGCCCCAAGCTGGCGCAGCATGTTCACGCCTTCCGCGATGGGGCGCTGCCGCATGCGCTTGGAACCATCGACGATCACGGGCTCCGCTGCGAGGCACGCGCACGCGATCATGAAGCGCGTCGGCGCGCCCCCGTCGCCGAGGTTCACGGATCCGCCGCGGGGGAAGCGGCCGTTGACGCCTGTGATGAACACGTCTTCGCCACCGGGGGCCCACCGCGCGACCGCGCCAAGCGTGCACAGCGCATCGAGCAGCTTGTCCGTGTCGTCGGCGCGCAGCGGCCGGATGATCTTCGACTCGCCTTTCGCCAGCGCCGCCAGGACGTACGCCCTGCACGTGATCGACTTGCTGCCGGGCGGCGTGATCGTCACGTCGAACGGCTTCCGCAGCGGCTCGATCGGCAGCGGATTCGGAAGCTGATCGAGTGGAAGGGTGTAATCGATCATGTCCTGTCCCCCTCCGCCCCCTCTCCCCGGGGAGAGGGGTTAGGGGTGAGGGCGGTGCTGGCAAGCGTGCGATTCAACTCGTTGAGTATGAATTCAAGGACCGCATGTCGATCACGAACGAAATCATCAATCGTCACACGAATGACGCGAAGTCCTCGCTCGTAAAGATACGCAGTCCGTGCTTCGTCCTGAGCACCCCGGCCCGTATGCGACTCACCATCCAACTCAATGACAAGTTGCGACTGTTCGCAGAGATAGTCAACAACGAACGGCCCGATCGGAACTTGCCTTCGGAACTTGAATCCGTTGAGTCGTCTGCCGCGGAGATTCGACCAGAGAAAGCGCTCCGGCATGGACATCTGCTTGCGCTGCTCCTTGGCGCGCGATTGCATTTCATTCGATG
>CAZLDF010000268.1:0-3283 GCA_964558095.1 uncultured Isosphaeraceae bacterium
CACCGACGTCGTCATGCCGGTGACGACGATGAACGCGGCGCACATGAACGTGAGGATCGTCGAGACGAGCAGCGTGAAGTCACCGGCGTGCAGGCTGCGGTCGAATCCCGCGCGCGCGAACTCCGCCGGTTCGAGCGCCAGCGGCGAAGGCGCCTCGGAGGCGTGGCGATCGCAGAACGCCCGCACATCGACGCCGTCGCGAACGTCGATGGCGATGGACGAGAGTTCGTCATCGCGGCCGCTGATGGTCCGCAGAATGTCGATATCGACCAGAATCGAAGGGCGCTGAATGATCAACAACGACTTGCGCTCATACACGCCTGCGACGCGCAACTCGATTGGGGGCCCGGCATACTGCACCTTCAGCACGTCGCCGACGCGAGCTCGCAGCGCATCGCGCGTCATCGGGTCGAGCAGAATCTCGCGCGAGTCGCGCGGCCAGGCGCCCTCGGCAAGCTCCATCGGCTTCACGCGGGCCGCCACGCTGAAATCCACGCCGTTGGCGCGGGCGCTGGCGCGAACGATGCGCCCGCGATCGTCTCGGCGATAATCGGCGAAGAGCAGCACGATGGAGCCGGAGAGCTGCCCCAGCGCGCTTTCGACTTCGGGCCAGTCGCGCACGGTTTCGAGCAGCGAAGCGTCGAAGCGGCCGCCGGCTTCGTGGATGATGCGCGCATCCGCGGCGCCGATGAACTGGCGCAGGTTCCAGTCGATCGCCGCCTGCGCCGAGGCGATGACGCCCGACACGGCGACGACGAGGGCGGTGGCGATGGCGGTAGCGCCGCACAGCAGCGCGGTGCGCCACTTACGCGCTGACAGAGAGTTGAAGGCGAGTCGCCAGCTCGGCTGCATCAGTGCCATGGGTGTCGAAGCGGTTGAGGATGCGGCCGTCGCGCAGCAAGATGATGCTGCGGCAGTGCGATGCGGCGGCGGGCTCGTGCGTGACCATCAGAACGGTCAGATTGTAGCGCTGCGCCAGGTCGCCCAGCAGCTTCCATACACTTTCGCTCGTCGCCGAATCGAGGTTTCCGGTCGGTTCGTCGGCGAAGAGGACGCTCGGTTCGAACATGAGGGACCGCGCGATGGCGACGCGCTGCTGCTCGCCGCCGGAGAGGGCGTCGGGCCGATGGCTCTGGCGGCGGTCCAGGCCGAGCAGTTCGAGTAGCTCGGCGGCGCGGCGCGAACGCTGGCTCGCCGGCATGCCGTCGAGCATCGCCGGCAGCGCAACATTGTCCAGCGCGGTCAGCGTGGGGATGAGATTGAACTGCTGAAACACGATGCCGATGCGGCGGCGTCGAAACTCAGTGAGCTGCGATTCATTCATGCCCGCCAGCGAGCAGCCCGCCACGTCGATCGTGCCGCGGTCGGGGCGATCGAGCGCCGCCATGAGATGCAGCAGCGTCGATTTGCCGCTGCCGGAAGGGCCCATGATGCCGTAGAAGCCGGGCGAGTCGATCGTCAGATCGATGCCGCGCAGCGCTTCAATCCGCCGCGCGCCCATAACGTAGGTCTTGTGCACGTCCACGAGACGAATCGGCGGCGAACTGTGCGGAGTGTCAGCCAACCGGGTACTTGGCGTGGTAGGTGTCGAAGTCCATCAGCGATTCCAGCGGCGCCAGATCGTCCGTCTGAATTCTCACCAGCCATCCCTCGTTGTATGGATCGCGATTGAGGATCGAAGGGTCGTCGATGGCGGCCTGATTGACTTCGGTAATCGTTCCGCCGACGGCGCTGTACACATCGCTGGTGGTCTTGACCGATTCGACTTCGCCCACGCTGTCGCCGGGCTTGATGCGCTCTCCCTTGCGCTTGAGTTCGGCAAAGGTGATGTCGGTCAGTTCATCCACGGCGTGCTGGGAAACGCCGACGGTCACCAGATTGCCCCGGACGTGGAACCACTCGTGCGATTCGGAGAAGCGGCACTCGGCGGGGTTGGGCATCGGGGTGTGCTCCGGACGGGGCGAAGGGGGGTGGACGGGGGGTGGAGGGGGGGTGGGGGGTCCGACGGGAGAGGCGGGGCCAAGGACGCGGCATGATAATGGCCGAGGTGCGGGAAGCAACTTCGGTCGGAAATGGGGGCGTGGGGGGAGCCAGCAGGCAAAAAATCCACCGCCGGCCGATTGCTTGAAATGCCGCTGCCACAAGGAGTTGCGATCAGGAACCGTCAAGATGGGTAAAATAAGGGCATGAAGCCGTTGCCTGGGAAAGCGGGGAAGTTAAGATAATGTCTGGCCCACGAGGCCGTCGAACACCCCCCATCGGATCTTTCTCCCCTCCGGAAAACGTCGATCGACTTCGGTCAGTCGGCGTTTTCTCTGCGCGGGGCGTTCCGGGGTCGGCGCAGCGCTCGGCGTGGCGGCGGCGAGCGCGCCGCGGTAGTATCGCCCTCGCGGCGCTTTTATGCCCTCTGCGACTTCCTCTCCATGCTGCTGACGCTTTGCACCGGATCGCTACGTTCGAAGATCGGCGCCGACAACGGCTCGATGTCGTTGCTTGACGTGCCGGACTTCACCGTGCGCCACCTGCAACTGCGCGGCTTGAACGTTCCGGCGTCGATGCTGGCGGGCTGGACGCTGGACCAGATCGACGAGCTGCGCGACCGCGCCGACAAGGCGGCGTGCCCCTGCCTCGTGCTGTTCGAGGAGAATCCGCTCTCCATCGGCCACCCGCACGAGCCTGAGCGCGACGCCGCGGCGAGGCGAACCGAGCGGCTGGCGCTGGCGGCCAACCGCCTGGGCTGCAACGCGCTGGGGCTGCGCATCGACGCGCTGGACACCGAAGAAGCGTTCGATGACGTCGTTTCGCACCTCATGGAAATCATGCCCTCGATCGAGCGTCGCGAGTTGAACGTGCTGATCTCGCCGAGCGCGGGCCTCACGCGCGAACCGACGCGCATGGCGCACCTGATTAAGCGCGTGGGCGGGTTTCGCATCGGTTCGCTGCCGACGTTCGCGGCGGCGGCGGAAACGGGCAACACGCTCGATGCGCTGCGCAAACTCGCGCCGTACGCCGGGGCAATCCACGCGACGATCGTCGGGTTTCGCAAAGGCGACGGGCACGAGGGATACGACTTGGGCAAGTGCATCCAGGCGATGCGCAACGTCGGGTTTTCCAACACGGTCGCGATCGACTACATTGGCCGCGGCGACGCCATGGCCGCGATCGAGCGGGCGCGCGACATTCTGCAAGAGGCCATAGACGCGGGCGAGTAGCCGGCCATGCCAGAGACTGCCGTGATGAATCGCAAACGGACGACCCCCGTCATTCTCACGATCGACGGGCC
>CAZLDF010000269.1:0-3744 GCA_964558095.1 uncultured Isosphaeraceae bacterium
GAGTTGTGGATTTCCGCACGTGGGCGGAAACCTTCCGCGACCATGTCACGTCGCATCGTGATTCGTTCGCCCTGGCGCAGGCCGATGTCGATTCCATCACGTTCGTTGTCAACGACTTCGTCGAAAAGCTCGATATCTCCAGCGCGCCATCGACGCGCACGCTCGGGACCATCGCGGCAAAGGACAATGCCCGCTATGCCGCGCTGCAACTACTGTCGCAGTACGCCATGAGCATCAAGCGCAACGCGGGAATCAGCGATTCCGAAAAGATCGCTCTCGGCGTGCGGCCGCCGAACACCGCGCGCAGGCGAATCGGCGCTCCAGGCAGCACGCCGATGCTCAATTACGTCGGCAGCAACACGCCCGGCGAGCAAATCCTGATATTCCGCGACTCGATGACACCCGAAAGTCACGCCAAGCCCTTCGGCGCGATCCAGCTTCAACTGGTCGCCCACATCAGCGATGATCCAGTTCCCCCCACGTCAGCGAGCGCGGCCGACATGGGCCGAATCATCGGCACATTCACGCGCAATCCGATCCGGGTGAGGTTCACGAAAGAGGATGACCGCAAGAAAGCGACGTACTGGGGCCGCTGGGTGTCGCGCCGCGGCGAGACCGGCCCGTGGTCGAGCCCGGTGAGCATGAGCATCGCGGCGTAGGTCCTGTTCCCCTCTCCCCTTGGGAGAGGAGTTAGGGGTGAGGGCCGCGCGTCAGGCAACCCGACATACCATTTCCATATCAGCCGTCTCCGCTCCAACATCTGCTCCCGCAAGCTCATCACGCGAGTCATCGTGTTCCTGCTGCTCGGCGCGGTGGTGAATCTCGGTGTGACGTTTGGATGCCTCCAATGCGCAGAGACATCGGTGCGCCGAGGAGACGAACGCCACGGCTTTGGCATAACTGAAACGTATGATCGCTATGAGTTTGTGTCGGGGGAGATTCCATTGCTCACATCTCTTTCACCAATCGAGAGCAAGGTCGGTTGGCCAGTACGATGCGCTACTAAAGATCCTCGTTTGTTCGCCGTGACGCGGAAGGGTCCGCGAGTAGTCTGGCCCGGCTTCGCGCTCACGATCTTCTATGCTGCGATCCTCTGGCTGCTCTTCGCAGCGCCGTTCGCAATTCGCAAGTGGCGACGGATCAAACGCGGCCTGTGCCCCGCGTGCGCGTATCCCGTCGGCGTGAGCGCCGTTTGCACCGAGTGCGGCAAGCCGGTTCTCAGGCGCGCGGTGCGGTGACCACGGAATAGCGGGACAGCCGAGACCGCCGTGCCACTGTTGAGACGACGCACGGCCGGGACGGCCGTGCCACTGACTGGTGCGGCTTACCCACTCACCCACTCACCCACTCACCGATTCACCCGCTCACCGTTCCTGCTATCTTGGGCCGGGCAGTCGGGGTGTGCGGGCGATGGCGAGGGCATGCAGCAGGGCAATACACGCAGATCAACCACAAAGGTCCCGCTCATGCGAGCGGTCTCGGTTCGACTGCGAAGCGCCCCGCCCATCGCTTGCGTCTTCGCATCCGTCCTCGCAGTCACCCTCGCAGCGAGCACGTTCCTCACCGGCTGCAGCGATCCGTTTCGCACGGCGGAGAATGAGTACGGCATGCGCGTGGATCGCCGGCGGCTGCACGAAGTTCAGCCGCTGGAGCTACAAGCGAGCGACGAAGCGTCGCGGCCGGCGCTGAGCGACCCGCCGCGCGAGCTTCCTGCCATGTCCGAGCCGGGCGGGCGCCTGAGCGTGTCGATCGAGCAGGCGCGGGCGTTCACGCTTGCCAACAATCTCGAATTGCAGGTGTCGTTCATCGAGCCGGACATCGCGGCGACGTTCGTGCGCGAAGAGGAAGCGGCGTTCGAATCGGCGTTCTTCGGGCGCGCGTCCGTCAGCGACGCCGATCCCGGACAGGCCGAAGTCTTTCGCGACGAATTCGTGCGGCCGTTCAGCGTCGAGCCGGGCGTGCGCATTCCGCTTCGCACCGGCGGCAGCGCATCGGTGTCGATACCGGTTTCAGAGACGGAGGACTTCGGCTTCATCGGCGAAGAGCCGCACTCGACCGACATCAAGCTCACGCTCAGCCACGAGCTGCTGCGCGGCTTCGGGCGGTGGACGAACAGTTACGGCATCCGCATCGCGAGCCTGCAGTCGCAGATCGCGCAGTCGCGCGTCAAGCTCGAAGTGATCCGGCAGATCGCCAACGCCGACCGCGCGTACTGGCTGCTCTACGGCGCGCAGCAGGAACTGACCATACGGCAGGAGCAGTACGAGAACGCGGTGACGCAGTGGGGCCGCGCGGAGGCCCGCCGGCGGGGCATGGTCGGCGCCGAGATCGACGTCGTTCGCGCCAAGGCGGGCGTTTCGCAGCGGCTGTCGGCGATCATCGCGGCCGAGCTCGACGTGCGCGATCGCCAGCGCGATCTGAAGCGAATCATGAACGTGGAGGGGGGGGACGTGGATTCGGACATCGAGCTGGACCTGTCGAGCGATTCAGAGCCCACGCCGTTCGCGCTCGATCGCGCGGAGCTGCTGGCGGTGGCGCTGGATCGGCGGATGGAGCTGCTGGAACTGGAGCTGCGCATCGCGCAGGACATGAGCACGATTGATTTCGCGCGGAACCAGAAGTTGCCGCTCTTCACGCTGGATTACACCTATCGCCAGCACGGGGCGGGCAACAGCATCGGCGAGTCGGCGAGCACGATGGCGGACTTCGACAGTTGGGGCTGGCAACTGGGGCTCAGCGCCGACGTGCCGCTGGGAAACGAAGCGGCGGAAGCGCGGTATCACCGGGCGATTCTCAATCGGTTGCAGCGACTGGCGACGCGGTCCAGCCGCGAGCAGGCGATCAAGCAGGAGGTGTTGAGCGCGGTGGACAATCTCGAAGCCGCGTGGGAGCGCATCAAGGCGGCGCGATTGAACGTGCAGTTGCAGCAGCTCAACTATCGAGCCGAGCAGGGGCAGTATGAACTAGGCTTTCGCACGAGCAAGGAAGTGCTCGATGCGGAGACGAGCCTGGGCGAAGCGCGACTCGAGGAAGTCGCGGCGAAAGTCGAGTATCAGATCGCGCAGATCGATCTCGCGTTCGCGACGGGGACGCTGCTTGGTGCAGCGCGCGTGTCGTGGTGAGCGCGGGCAAGGTTCTAAGTGGGACCACAGACCACGAAGACACATCCGACTTCTGATCTCTGACCTCTGACCTCTTTCTAGTCGTCTTCCTCTTCGTCGGTCGCGCGATGCGGAACCCGGCCGTTGGAATGCTGGCCGGGCACGGGCGTGGGGGTGCCGGCGTCGCAGAGTTCGACGGCGAGCCAGTCGCGCGCCGCCAGCCAGTGCTTGACGACCGTCTTGCGCGAAACGCCGAGCACACGGGCGGCTTCATCGTGCGTGAGGCCGCCGAAGAAGCGAAGCTCGACGACCTCGCTGGCGCGTTCATCGACTTTGGCGAGCGTCTTGAGCGCTTCGTCGAGCGTGCGGATGTCGATCTCGCGCGGGCCGGTGGCGGTGACGAGTTCAAGTGACACGCGGGCGCGCCCGAAGCCGCGCTTCAGCGCGCGTCGGCGACGCGCCTGGTCGATGAGCACCTTTCGCATCGCGGTGGCGGCGACGCGGCGAAAGTGATCGACGTCTTCCCACGATCCGGGCGGGTTGTGCGCCAGGCGCAGATAGGTTTCGTTGACGAGCGATGCGGGTTCGAGCATGCCGTCGCCGCCGTCGCGACTGAGATAGCTCGCGGCGAGCCGGCGCATCT
>CAZLDF010000270.1:0-2828 GCA_964558095.1 uncultured Isosphaeraceae bacterium
CTTCGCACCCGATTCACCGGCGTTGTTCGGCGTTGTGCCGGGTTCAAACCCCTTTGCCATCACCTTCCGCGGGCCGGCGCACAGCAGTTCACTGTGCATTCCCAACCAACGGCCGATCTTCAACCTCAAAGGCAACACCTATGAGGTTGATGACTACACCACCATCGGCGCCTCAGAGACGGCGCACCTGACCATCAACAATGGAACGCTGCTCTCACCCACCGTGGATGTCGGCAGTTTCGGCGCGCTCTGCGGGGACGGGGAGATCATTGGAAACATCTTCAGCGTCGGCACGGTCTGCCCAGGGGGCGGCGCGGGAGCCAGAGGCGGCGGTGACACGCTTACCGTGCTTGGCGACTACGAACAGGAGTCATCCGCAACTTTGATCGCCGAGATTCGCTCCAGCAGCAATTCCGGGCTGGCGGTGAGCGGCGATGTGGCACTCTCGGGCACGCTGTTCATCGGTATTCCGCCGGGCGCAGAGCCCGATGGCGCGTACCAGGTCCTCATCGCGGCTTCGCTTGATCCCCAGCAGAATCGCTTCGACCTCGCCTATACCACCGGTCTGCCCGCCGGCAAGCTCGCCATCATCGACTACTTCGAGGCCGGCGACGAGCGCGAGCGGGGAGAAGGCGGAGGGGGGGGAGTGACCGTCACGATCGTTGACTTCGGCGGAAATCTCAACCTCGATGATCCGTCGGTTTCCTCCGTCGAGGGAGTCGCCTCCGCAGCGGTGCTCGCCGACTTCAACAACGATCAGTTTCTCGATATTGCGGTCGCGATCCCATCACTGGGCGGCGTGGCGATCCTGCTCAATGAAGGAGGCGAGGGCGACAGCTACACACAGTTGCCGATGATTGATGTCGGCGACGGACCATCGGACTTTGTGGCGGCGATGCTCGATCGCGGGACGAGCATCGATCTCGCAGTCGCCAACGAAGGCGATGATTCGGTTTCCATCCTCTCCAACGATGGCTTCGGAAACTTCTCGCTCGCGCAGACGATCTTCGAAGTGGGCGACGCCCCCGTCGCGATCACGGCCGCCGATTTCGATGGAGGGAACGGAGTCGATCTCGCCGTGGCAAATCGCGATGATGACACGGTTCGTCTGTTTGACAACGATGGCGCGGGCGCGTTTACGCTCGGCGCGTCCCTGGCTGCGGGTTCGCAGCCGGCCGATGTCGCGGCACTCGATTTGAATCCGAGCGCGCCCGGCCCACTCGACCTGGTCGTCGTCAATACGGGTGATGATCAGTTTCGCACTTTCATCAACAGTGGCGCAAGAACGTTCAGCACCGGACAAGTCGGCCACGCAGGCGATCAGCCGGTGCGCATCCGCCCCGAAGACCTCGACAACGACAAGGACCTTGATATCTGCATCGCCAACGCGGATTTCGCGGGTGGCGGCGGAATCACGTTTGCGCTGTCGCTCGGCGATGGCAACGTTCAAGAACCGGTTCACTTGTCATTGAACGCGCCGGTGGATTCCATCACCAGCGCCGACATCGACGGCGACAACGATGCCGATCTCGCCATCATCGTCAACGACCCCGACTTCGGCCGCGTCGTGCGCCTGATTCGCAACGACACCAGCGACCAGCCCGACGGGCAGATCGCACTGGCGCTGCTGCCGGACATTCTCGGCCAGGACACGAATCCGCTGATTGTCCTGGGTGGCGACGTGAACAACGACAACCACGACGATCTTGTCACGATCAACGGCGAAACTGGCTCACGCGGACTCGGCGGTGGTTCAGGCCGCGGATCGGCGCTCGGTTCCGTCGCGGTTCAGCTCAACGGCGACATCGGCGTCTGTCGGGCGGACATTGTGCCGCCGGGCGGCGACGGGAAGGTGGACCTTTTTGATATCGAATCGGTGATCGCCGCGTTCGGGCTGCCGTGTGATGAGTGTGCGCAGGACATCGAGCCGCCGCCCCCCAATGGCGATGGGCGGGTGTCGATCGCGGACATCACCGCTGCGATGAGTGCGTTCGGGCCGTGCCCGTAAGCCCATTAGGCGCGGCGTGCGCACGCGGACTTCGGGTCGCACGAGCGCGCTCCTCTGCGCGGAGTTCGGGTCGCACGAGCGCGCTCCCCTTCGCGGACTTCGGGTCGCGGCTAACCGGGCGATGGTTGCGCCGCGACTTGGTTAGCCGCGAGGCGCAGTCCGCGAAGCCGAGCGCGAGGAAGCCGAGCGCGGAGACTCCGCGCACGATAACGGGACAACGAACGGCCACGCCTGCCTTGGCAATCCCTCCTTGATGGGGTTGTTCTCGACGTATTCGACGGCGCGGCACAGATCGTCGGGATCAAGGAACACCTTCCACTGCCCCCGCGCGAAGCACTTGGGCGTGCGGCCGTGCTCGTCCCCGAATCGTCGCAGGGGATGCAGGTTCTCGTGTTTGAGAGACTCGGTGGCGTCGCCCTTGAGTTGGATGACCATATTCTCCGCGGTATATCGGCCGCGACTGACGACGAGGTGGACGTGATCGGGCAGAACGGCGCAGGCGTATGCTTCGATGCCCGAGCGCGTGAAATAGTCGGCGAAACCGCGGCCGACGGCGCGGGCCTGCACGCCGGTGAGTTGCACGGCTGGGTGCTTGAGGGCGCGCTTGGCGTCGAGGCGAAGCTGGACATCATGAGGGTTCGACGCGAGGGAATGTCGGGCAGTGGTCTTCGTCGCCCGGCCGTAACGGAACAGTTCCCACGAGCCGACGAAATCAGACCATGAACCGCGCGGGTCGTTGGGAAGCCAGAAGCCGTACATGCCGAAGATGATGTGGTGGGCGCGGATCATGGTGAATCGCGTCGAATGCGCGCTCTCCTTC
>CAZLDF010000271.1:0-7572 GCA_964558095.1 uncultured Isosphaeraceae bacterium
GCAGGACTCACAGGTGGCCGGCCCCCAATCCCCGCCGCGAGATGAGGCGGCGCTGATCAGCGACATCGAGCTGCGACGAATCGCGGACGACTGCCGCTTCGATCTCGGCGTGCTGTCGAAGCTGGTCGAGCGGTCGAGGCAGTCAGAGTCCGATGCGCTGGTGCTTTTCAAAGACGGCGAGTGCGCGCTCGAAGAGTATTCCGGCAAGCCCGGAGCGCGCGGTCCGATCGAGTCCATGTCCATCACCAAGTCGATCGTCGCCCTCGCCTTCGGTCGCATGCTGGTCACCGGACGACTGGATTCGCTTGATGCGCCGGTCCATCGTTACTATCCGCAGTGGAACCAGGGACTCAAGGCGAACATCACTGTTCGAGATCTCTTGACTCACACGTCGGGCCTGTATTGCGCGAGAACGACGACGGAGATCTACCGCTCGCCGGACTTCGTCCAGTTCGCGCTCGCGGCAGACCTTGTCGAAGATCCGGGCGCCGCTTGGCGGTACAACAACACCGGCGCCAATCTGCTCGCCGGGATCGTGCTGAAGGCTTCCAGCGAACGACTCGATCAACTGGTCGGCGAAGAACTCTTCGAACCGATGGGCGTGGCGGACTGGAGCTGGTCGCTCGATTCGGCCGGCAATCCGCACGGAATGTCGGGGCTGCAGATCCGCGCTGTGGACCTGGCGAAGATCGGCCAGCTCATGATGGACGGCGGTCTGTGGGGGCCAGAGCGTGTGCGGCTGCTTCCGCAGGAATTCGTTCACGAAGCGACGCATCACTATGAACCGCTCGATCCGAAACGGTTTGAAGGCACGTGGGCGGAATCGTTCGCGCGCGGCGGGCAAACCTATCGCCAACAGTATGGACTGCTGTGGTGGCCGCTCGTCGATGCCGAGCAGACGATCTCGGATCGCCTGATCGCGGAGTGGCGGCGACTGGGCGCCGACGAAGCATTCGTGACGACGATGCTGGGCGCGAGGGGCCTCGATTACGCCGCGATCATGGCGTACATCAACGAGCACGTCGGCGGAGAATGGGAGTGGTTCTCAGCAACCTTGGAAGCCGGGCTGCCGGACCTCGATACGATTGGAGAGCGCTACGTGGGATTTGCCGCACGAGGCGATCTGGGCCAATACATGATCGTGCTGCCGGAGCACCGCCTGGTGGCTGTTCGAATGCGAATCGCTCCCGACAGCGGAGGCTACGACGATAAGCGCTTCGATTACTTCAAGGACTTCGAGAGCCTCGTCCGAATGCTTGTTCGCGCGCAGCCGAACGCGGAGTGAAGTGATTCGGCGTTCGATTGAATTCGCGAGCTCTACTGCCCGGCGACGTCCTCGGGTGGATGAGCGCGACCGCGCCACTCCAGCGCCTCGTGCGGCCGGTTGATGGCCTCGTACAGCTCCGCCAGCATCCGCGCCGTGTCGCGAGTGCGCTGCTGGTCGGCGCCGAAGGCGCTTTCGCGGATGCGCCAGGCGTCGATGAGCAGCGGTTCGGCTTCACCGACGTCGCCGCGCCGCATGAGAAGAGACGCGAGGTTGACCTGCGCGGCGGCCAGCAGCGGGTGGTCCCGGCCAAGCGCCCGGCCGCGCAAGTCGATGGCCTGGCGATAGAGCGCCTCGGCTTCGTCGTCGCGGCCGGCGGCGTCGAGCACCCGGGCGATGTTGTTGTAGCTGTTGGCGACGTGCGCATGCTCCGGACCCAGCATCGCCAGCCGCATCGCCAGCGCCTCGCGGTACAACGTCTCCGCTTGTGCGAGGTCGTTTCTCGCTTCCATGAGACTCGCGAGATTGTTGATCGCCACGGCGATCTGAGGATGCGCTTCGCCGTAGATGCGCCGCCGCATCGCCAGACTCTCCTGGAACAATGCTTCCGCATCTTCCAGCCTGCCGGTGTCCTGCAACAGCATCGCGACGTTGTTCAGACTGACGGCGACGTCGGGATGCTCCTAGCCGTGGACGCGCCGGCGCAACTGCATCGCCTCGCGATACAGCGGCTCCGCTTCATCGTACTTAAGTTGATCGTGAAGAACCACCGCCAGATTATCAAGATAGGTCGCGATCGCGGGATTGTCGTCGCCCAGGCGCTGGCGGTCGGCTGCGAGGGCTCGGCGAAACATGGCCTCCGCCTCGGCGAATTGTCCCTCGTCCTGCAGTGCGAGGGCAAGATTGTTGAGGACAATCGACGCATTCTCGCTTTCGGCGCCCCACAGTTTCTCGCTGAGCGCAAGACCTTTGCGCAAGACGACAATCGCGTCCTCCGTGCGCCCCATCTCATAGAGCGTCAGGCCGTAAGTGCTCAGGCCCATCGCGATCTTGGGGTGATCGTCGCCGAAGACTCGTTTGTTGATGTCAAGCGAGCGGCGAAAAAACTCGACGGCTTCGTCGAACTTCGCCAGGAAACGCAGCACCGAACCGAGATTGTGCAGCGCGGATGCAAGCTGCATTTCGTCGGGTTCCGCCAGATGCTCGACAATGGCCAGCGACTGGCGAAGCAGCACCTCGGCCTCGTCGAAGCGGCCGGCGTACAGGGCGGGCCCCGCGAGATTGCTAACGCTCTCGGCGACGTCGGCATGATCGTCACCGAGCTGCGCGCGGCGCACCTGCAGAATGCGCCGGAAGAGTTCCTCCGCTTGATCGTATTCCGCGGCCTGCATGTGCTGACGCGCGACCTTGCGCAGCGTATCCACGCTGTCGAGATGATCGTCGCCGAACTGTTCGCGCCGAAGCTGCAGCGCATCGCGCAGCAGCGGGTCGGCGTCGCGGTGCAGGCCGAGGTTCTGATACACCTCGCCGATGACGTCCATCAGCGTGGCCTGGACCTGCGGCTGGTCGGCCAGCTCGCGGCGTATGCGCTGCGCGCCGCGGTCGAGAATCTCTCGCGCGGTGATCGTTTCGCCGCGCGATTGCGCCGGGTCGGCATCCTCGAACATACTGACGAGAAACTTCGCCACCTGCTCGGCCGTCGCCGCCTTGGTCTTCGCCTGCTTCTCAGCATCGACGGCTCGCTGCAGATTCGCCTCGGCGTCCTCCCGCGCCGCCGATTCGCGGACCGCGAAGATCATCGAGGCGGCGACGCCCAGCAGCAAGAGCATGACCATCGCCGCCACGACCGAAAGCGCCTTGCGATGCCGCCGGCCAAACTTGCGAAAACGATATGCGGCGCCCGGCGGGCCGGCGACGACAGGTTCGTCATCGAGATGCCGGCGGATGTCTTCGCCGAAGTCCTTGGCCGTGTCATATCGGCGCGTGCGATCCTTTTCGAGCGCCTTCATGATGATGCAGTCGAGATCGCCGCGAAGCGAGCGCGCCAGCGCGCTTGGCTCCGTTTGACGATGGCGCGCGATCGCCGGCGCTGACGCATCCGCGGCGGACAGGGATGAGAATCTCGTGCTCGGCCTGGGCGGCTCCTCATCGCGGATGATTCGCTGAATCTCATTCATCGCGGCGCTGCGCAGGCGCTTGCCGTCGAAGGGCGTGATGCCGGTCAGCAGCTCGTACAGCAGCACGCCCAGCGAATAGACGTCGCTGCGCGTATCCACGTCCAGGCCGCTCATTTCGGCCTGCTCCGGGCTCATATACTCCGGCGTGCCGATGAACTGCTTGAACTCGGTGAACAGCGTGCGCTCGGTCAGCTTGCGATCCGTCGCCTTGGCGATGCCGAAGTCGATGACTTTCGGGACGGGTCGGCCGTCATGGAGCGTGATGAGCACGTTCGACGGCTTGATGTCGCGATGAATGATGCCCTTCTGGTGCGCGTGCTGAACCGCATCGCAAACCTGGCGGAACACTTCCAGGCGCTCGGTCGTGGTCAGGTTGTTCTGATCGCAGTATTCGGTGATCGGAACGCCGCGAACGAGCTCCATGACGAAGTACGGCCGGCCGGCGTCGGTCGCGCCGGCGTCGAAGACCCGCGCGATGTTGGGGTGATCCATCATCGCCAGCGCCTGGCGCTCGGCCTCGAATCGCGCGATCACCTGACGCGTGTCCATCCCCAGCTTGATGATCTTGAGCGCGACCTTGCGCTGCACGGGCTGCTGCTGCTGGGCCATGTACACCGTGCCGAAGCCGCCCTCGCCGATCTTCTGCAGGAGCTTGTATCGCCCGATGACCGCGCCGGGTTGTTCGGCGACCGAGCCGACGACTTGAACCGTTCCGATCTGCGACATGCGAAGCTGCTCGCCGAGCGCCGGTCGATCGAGCAGCCCCGTGGTGCGATCGTCCTCGGCGAGCAGCGCGAGCACTTCGGACTTCAGCGACGGGTCGTCGCTGCAGCGCTCCTCGAGCAGCGCTTGGCGCTGGGACGGTTCCAGCCGCCGCGCCAAATGAAACAGCTCGTCGATTGTTCGGAATCGATCCTGCTGGTTCACGGCCGATCGTCCTTGAGCTTCAGCGCCAGCCACGCGCGCGCCATCCGCCACTCTTCCGCAGCCGTGCTGCGCGCAATGCCCAGCACCTCGGCGGCGTCGTCGGCCGAGAGCCCGCCGAAGAACCGCAGCTCCACGAGCTGCGCTTTGCGCGCATCGAGCGCCGCGAGCTGCTGGAGCGCTTCGTCGATCGCGACGAGGTTCGGTTGCTCCTGGCCGGCGACGACATCGGCGGCGTGGCTGAAATCGACGCGGCCACGATCCCCGCCTCGCTTGACCCGCTTCTTCCCGCGCGCGTGATCGACCAGGATGTTCCGCATCGCGCGCGAGGCGAGAAAGAAGAACTGCCGCCGGCTCTCCCATTGAATGCTCGGCTGCTGCACGAGCCGCATGTACGCCTCGTGCACGAGCGCCGTCGGCTGCAACGTGTGGTTGGATCGCTCATCGAGGAAGTACCCCGCGGCGAGTGAACGCAGCTCGTCATAGACCAGCGGCAGCAACTCGGTCGCCGCGGAAGCGCCGCCATCCGCGGCTTCGCGAAGCAAGCGCGTCACGTTTTCTGAAGCCGATTCCGCCACGGTAGTCGCCTGTTCTTCCCGGAGCATCTTATGCGGCGACTGCTCCGCCTTGATTCACCGAGGGTGACGGACGGCGTTCGCCGCGATCAGGCTCCTTCAATCGGGCGACATCCACCGGCGCCGCGCCCGGACGGGAGTGCGATTTCTACAATTTTGTGGGTTTCGCCGGGCGCGCCCAACGCGGTTGTCGCCCGTGTCAGTAGCGGGCACAAAGCCAGGACCGGCCGCCACCCGCACATTCCCGCAGGAGACTCCATCATGGCGCGCTTGAAATCCACACCCACGCTCTTCGCCGGCATGATCCTGATGGTCGGTACCACGGCAGCTGCCCAAGTAAGCGTTGAGCACACCGATTCTGCATTCGACTGCGGAATCCTCGCACGCAGCCAGCCCGCGGCGTGGCGGGGCGAAACGCTGCTTCGCCAGGCGCCGATGGCGATCGACATCGACTCGGTGGCGAGCCTCGACGCGCGCGGCGAACGACTCACCGAACTGCGGTTGTTCAATGATGTCGCACTGAGCGTCTGGTTGAACGAACCCTCGCTGCGCGGGCCCGACGCTGCGACGTGGATCGGCCGCATCGTCGGCGAACCGGACAGCCTCGTCACCATGTCGCGCAAGGCCGACGTGCTGCTGGCGAACATCCAGTCGCCGCGACATGGGTCGTTCCAGATTCGCTTCATCGGCGACGGGTTGCACGAGGCGCGCCAAATCGACCCGAACAGCTTTTCGTCCTGTTGCGGCGTGGATCAGGCGATCGACGAACCGCTCCCGCCCTCGCGATCATCTCTCAAACCCGCGTTCAATCCGCCGGCCGAGCGCGGCGCGATCGGCCCCTGCGTCGAGGATGGTTCCGTCATCGACATGCTGGTGGTGTACACGACGGCGGCGAAGAACGCCGAGGGCGGCGTCGCGGCGATCGAGGCGCTCATCAACCTCGCGATCGCGGAAACCAATCTCGTGTTCGACAACTCACAAGTGCCGACGACGATCAACCTTGTGGCCGCGGAAGAGGTTGCATACGGCGAGACCGGCAGCAGCCAGCTCGACCTCACGAAGCTGATCAATGATGGCGACGGGATCCTGGACGACGTGCATGCGCTGCGCGATTTCCACAGGGCTGACGTCGTTTCTCTTATCACCAATGTCGCCGACGTTTGCGGCATCGCCCGCATCTCGATGCGTCCTGGCGCTTCGCCGTTTCCCGAGCACGCCTTCAATGTCGTCGCGCGATACTGCGCCACCGGGCCGGAGCATGTCTTCGCGCACGAACTCGGTCACAACATGGGGCTTGACCATGATTGGACCCAAACGCAGTGCTACGACGGCGCGTTCAGGCATAGCAAGGGATACGTCGAACCGACGAACGCATTCCGAACTGTGATGGCCGACGGCGGCGCGCCGAAGATTCCGCACTTTTCCAATCCCGACGTGCTCTACAGCGGCATGCCCACCGGAACCGCGACCGCTGTCGAAGAACCCTCCGACGCCGCAGCGACGCTGCTGGTCACCGCGCCCCTCGTCGCGAAGTTCCGCAATCGCGACTGCAACGGCAACGGCTTGTGCGACACCGATGAGATCGATGGACAATTGCTCCAAGATTGCGATTCCGATGGCTACCCCGACATCTGCGAAATCGATCAGAACCGCAACGGCACGCCCGACGAGTGCGACATCGCGCTGGGCACGAGCCAGGACGCCAACTTCAACGGCGTGCCCGATGACTGCGAGCAGGCGATTCTGTACGTCAACGCCGGCGCGACGGGTCTAGACAAGGGCACCTCGTGGAGCGATGCGTATCTCGAACTGCAGGATGCACTTCGCGTTGCCAACCTCGCCCCGGAGATCGTCGATGAAATCTGGGTCGCCGCGGGAACCTATACGCCCGGACAATTCCGCGCCTACACATTCACGCTCATCAGCGACGTCTCGCTCTACGGCGGCTTCGCGGGCGGCGAATCGCAGCGCGACGATCGCAATCCCGCAGGGAACATCACGATCCTCTCCGGCGATCTGCTCGGCGACGACGGCTCCGATTTCGCCAATTACGCCGACAACTCCGTCTCCGTCGTCACCGCCAGCTTCACCGACGACACCACGACCATCGACGGCTTCACCATCGCGGCGGGCAACGCGGACGGCGGAGAAGTCTGCACGCTCAACGGCTCCGGCGGCGGGCTGCACATGATCTTCGCCGACGCCGTCGTCACCAACTGCGTCTTCCTCGACAATTCCGCCCATCGCGCCGGCGGCATGTACTTCGACGGCTTCGGCGTGCCCACCCTCCGCGACTGCCGCTTCGAACGCAATCGCGCCTCCGGACCCGCCGTCAGCTCCTCCGGCGGAGCGCTCTATGCCTCGCCCGACGGCGGCGGCGCGCAGATCGTCAACTGCCAGTTCATCGAGAACACTTCCGATGGCGTCGGCGGCGCGGTCGCCGACGTCTCGCCCGACAGCGAATACATCAACTGCCTCTTCCAAGGCAATGAGGCCTTCTACACCTCCGCGCTCAGCGTCGGCGGCGCGTTCAACGGCGTCACCAAAATCCACAACTGCGTCTTCAGCGGCAACGTATGCGCCACAGGCTCGGGCGCCTATCAGGCATACGGCGCTGGCGGCGCGTTCAAAG
>CAZLDF010000272.1:0-2557 GCA_964558095.1 uncultured Isosphaeraceae bacterium
GTGGTCGCGCATCTCGACAACTACGAGAAGGAACAGGTGCTCGATTTGCTTGTGAAGTACGCATCGGAAGATTCGAGCTATGACACGCGCGTCGCGGCGATCGGCGCGCTGGCGGAACTCAAGGCCGCGGAGCAGGCCGACCTCATCGCCGGCCTCGTCGCGTTTGACAGCCAGCATCAGCAGGTTCGCGGGGCCGCGCTTCGCGCGCTTCGAGAACTCGAGGACGAGCGCACGCTCGATCTGGCGATCCAGTATTCCGCATATGGCAACACGGACCGCGCGCGGGCCGAAGCCGTGGCGCTGATTGCCGACGTCGCCGACAAGGACAAGGATCGCGCTGTGACCTACCTGATCGACCTGCTCGGCGATCCTGAAGGCCGCCCGATGCGGGCCGCGGGCCGGGCGCTGGCGCAGATCGGCGACGAACGGGCGCTCGAACCGCTGCGCGCCATGGCGGCGTCCCATCGCAATCCCGAACTCCGTGAGGCCGCGGAAGGCTGGATCAAACAGATCGAGGAGAAGCAGGCCGAAGAATCAGCCGGCGAAGGCCAGCGCCAACGTCCCCGCGGCCGCTTCCAGCGCCCGGATTAGCTCGCGTGTGCGCCCGAGAAGTCAGTGGCGCAGCCGTCTCGCCTGTGATTCCATAAGGCCGCCCAGGCGGCAACCGCCTCAGGCCTGAATGCGCTCAGCCATGAACGCAGCGACGTTGTCGATGCCGATGCGCTCCTGCTGAAGCGTGTCGCGGTGGCGCACCGTGACGGTGTTGTCCTTGAGCGTCTCGCTGTCGATGGTGAAGCAGAATGGCGTGCCCGCTTCGTCCATGCGCGCGTATCGCTTGCCGATCGATTGCTTGGCGTCGTACTCGACGACCCACGTGCGGCGAAGTTCGCGATAGAGCTTCTCGCCGATCTCGGGCAGACCGTCCTTGTTCACCAGCGGGAAGATGCCGGCCTTGACCGGCGCCATGCGCGGATGGAACTTCATGACCACGCCGCTGGGGCGCGCGGGGTCGGGCGTGTACGCTTCGCAGATGAGCGCCAGCGTGCCCCGGTCAGCGCCCGCGGAGGGTTCGATGACGTGGGGGAAGTATCGCGAGCGCTTCTG
This sequence comes from uncultured Isosphaeraceae bacterium, assembly GCA_964558095.1. Lineage (GTDB taxonomy): Bacteria > Planctomycetota > Phycisphaerae > Phycisphaerales > SM1A02 > CAZLDF01. The sequence goes on from CAZLDF010000272.1 coordinate 1,105, forward strand.
GATTTCTTCCTTGGCGACGCCTTCGTTCTGCAGTTTGACTTGCAAATCCTGATCGAAGTACATCATCTTGTCGCCCTTGCCGCAGGTCGTGGCGTGGGCCTTGAGGTCGAAGTCGGCGCGGTGGGCGACGCCTTCGAGTTCGCCGAAGCCGGGGGACGTGAAGGGGAACTGGTATTCGATGTCGCTGGTGCCAGCGCCTTCCTTGGCGTAGTGCGCGAGTTCGTCTTTCTCGTGCGCGCGAAGACGCAAGCGGCTGCCGGCGAGCCCGATGGATTGCCACCAGTTGAATCGCTGATCGCGCCAGAACTTGTACCACTCGTTCGCGGTCGAGGGATGGATGAAGAATTCGATCTCCATCTGCTCGAACTCGCGCGATCGGAAGGTGAAATTCCGCGGCGTGACTTCGTTGCGAAACGCCTTGCCCTGCTGCGCGATGCCGAAGGGGACCTTGACGCGCGAAGTGTCGATGACGTTCCAGAAGTTGATGAAGATGCCCTGCGCGGTTTCGGGGCGGAGATAGGCCTTGGCTTCGTCATTCTGGATCGCTCCGACGAACGTTACGAACATTAAATTGAATTGACGCGGCTCCGTGAGCGTTCCGAACTTTCCCGAGAATGGCGAGGGAATCTTTTCGAGATTGGCCGCGAGAACGTCGAGTGCGATGGGCTCAATGTAGGCCACAGTGGGAGTACCGCCGGGGCCGTCGGCCGAAGCAATCCACGCTTGGCGGCCGTTGCTCTCGGCATGCCAGAATCTCTCCTTCAACTTGAATGGCTTGATGAGTTTTGGGTTCGATTCGACAATTGATGCCGCCTCGCTTTCGCTGCTCGCCACAATAGTCGCAATCGGCCAAATGGTAGTTTGCAGTAGTGGATCGGTGACAATTCGGCGAAGCTCGTCCGCGGCGAGCGTGGCAAGTGTCTCGTTGGAATACGCGCCGTAGAGATGGTCCGCGCGAAACCGCTGCTTCGTCTCCTTGTCATCCACCATGGGATCATTGAATCCCGCGACATGCCCGCTCGCCTCCCACACTTTAGGGTGCGTGATGATCGTCGTGTCGAGGCCGACGATGTCCACCGCTGCGCCATCGGGGCCGATGAGTTCGGTCTGCACGATGTCGCGCCACCATGCGTTCTTGAGATTGCGTTTGAGTTCCGTGCCCAGCGGGCCGTAGTCCCAGAAGCCGTTGATTCCGCCGTAGATTTCGCTCGCCGGGTAGATGAACCCGCGGCGTTTGCACAGGGAGACGATATGTTCCATCACGCTGCTGTCGGCCATGGGATTCTCCGGAGGTCGGGAATGTTACAGGGAAAGGTGAAGTCTGGCGATATGTTATTACTCCCTGTCCCAGTTGGCGGGGACTTCTCCTTACTTCGATGTTCGGTGTTCGATGTTGGATGTTCGATGTTCGCAATCCGAATTGAACATCGAACATCCAATGGCGCACTGTAGT
>CAZLDF010000273.1:0-5471 GCA_964558095.1 uncultured Isosphaeraceae bacterium
GTGGGTGGACCGCTGGTCCATCACGCTCGTGCGATGGACGCAGCAGGTGAAGGCGTTCGCAGTGCGCGTCAACCAGGCGTTTTACTTCGGACCGGCGGGCTATGTGTGGATGGTCATCGTCGGCTTCGCGCTCATCCTCGCCGTGATGGTCCTGATCCGCCTCGTCAAGCGGTCGCGGCTGATCAAGCGCGCCGCCCACCTGGAGCACCTGCGCGGCCGGGAGTATCAGCGCCTGCTGCGCCAGCTCGGCTTCTACATCGACATGCTGAAGGTGCTTCACCGCGCCAAGCTGACCAAGCCGTCCTGGCGCCCGCCGGGCGATCATGCGGCGTGGCTGCGCGAGCGCCGCCCCGATGCGGCGGAGCTTGTGGCCGACATCTCGAGCACGTTCTACCGCGCTCGCTATGGGCGCGCGGTGTTGTCGAGCGAGGAATCTCGGTCGGCGCGCGAACGCGTCGCATCGCTCGCGAAGCTGCTGGGCGTGCGCGCGTGAGGACAACGAACAGATCAGTGGCACAGGCGTCTCGCCTGTGATCGATTCTCCGGCCGCCATGGCCGGAGAATCGATACCGAACGGGTGTAGGCGTCAGTGCGTGAGGAGATGTCAGCCAGTTGCCGCCCTTTCTCGATGACGATCAGCCGCACGAACCGCCGCGCAGCGAAGCGCAGATCGCCGGCACGCTGCGATTGCTTGGCGAGCGTCCCAGGCGGGTGCTGGACCTTGGTTGCGGGCGCGGCCGCATGCTCTTGCCGCTGGCGCGCGCCGGCCACGCCGTCACGGGCATGGACAACAACGAGCGGGCGCTGGATCACCTTCGCGAGGCGCTTGGGCGCGAGAAACTGGCCGCGACGCTGATATCCGGCGACATGACGGATGAGGCGGATTGGCCCGCCGGCCCCTTCGATGCGGTGCTCTGTCTCGGCAACACGTTCATGACGCTCGTGGACGTTGCGGTCGCAGTGCGCGTGATGCAATGCGCATCGCGCTCTCTGGCAGCCGACGGCGCGCTCTTCATCGACGACTTGCCGCACGACTTCTGGCCGCAGCTCACCGAAGGCAACTGGCAGAGCGGCGTGAGCGAAGACGGCTCGATGCAGATGATCTGGGAAGAAGGCGACAGCGTCTTCGCGCTGCGGACTGGCGGCGAGGTGCACGCCGACGACTGGACGATCTCGCAGCGCGATCGGCGGTTTCGATTGTGGTCGATGGGGTTGCTGACGCTGGCGGCGAAGCTGGCGGGGTTATCGGACCCGATGCGCGTCGCCGAAGCGGGATTGCTGGTGATGACATCGACTTCGCGCCCGCCGGGGGATCGATCGTAATTTGCGCTGAAGCGGCGGCCGGGCCGCGACGATACGCCGCTGGAACACCCGCTGCTAGGCAGAAAAAGGGGAGCACGGTGCCTGCCAATCGCTCGCGCACGAACCACTGGCGTCGCTGTTTGAGCGACATCCTCGATCGCAACGGCGCCATCGAGATCGCGATCGCGCGCCAGTACGACGAAGGCGAGGACGGCTCGCACCTGCTGTGGCGCGTGCGCCTGCTCAGCGTCACCGACGATGAGATCGTCGTCGAAGAGCCCTGCACGCTCGGGCAGCAGATTCGGCTACAGGACGGCGTGCAGCTTGTCGCGATCTATGCCATCGGCCAGAATCGGTGGATGTTCACCACCACCAAGTTCGGCTCGTCCAGCTTCGCGCTCAACGACCGCCGCCAGACGCCCGCCATGCGATTGCGCGCGCCCGACGACGTCCAGCGCTGCCAGCGCCGAAACTATTATCGCGTGGCGACGATGAGCGTGATCCCGCCGCGGGTCGAGGTCTGGCCGCTGCTGGATCCCAAGTCGGTCGCGGTGGCCGAGCGCGTCAACGAAATGCAGTTTCAGGCCGAATCGTGCGGCCCGGTGGGAACGATCGGCACCGGATCGAGCGCGGCGACGCCGACGACGGTGCAGCCGGCCGGCGGCGCGATGGACGTGGAAATCTCCATGCCCGAAGTCGGCCCGAAGTTCGAAGCCGAGCTGCTCAACCTCGGCGGGGGCGGCGTGGGCCTGCGCGTTCTCGCCGACGACGCCCATCACCTGGCGCGACACAAGGTCTTCTGGATGCGCCTCAAGCTCCCCTCGGAGCTGCGCACGCCCATCTGCGCCACCGCCAAGCTCGCCCACACGCACATCCAGTCCAGCCACGACGTCTATGCCGGCATGGCGTTCGACTTCACCTTCAATCCCGCGCACCAGAAGTTCGTCGTCGATCAGATCTGCCGCTACACCGCCGAGCAGCAGCGGGCGCAGCTCCAGCGCCTCGCGGCCGTGCGCAAGACGGCGTGAGCGAAACGTCGGGCGATCTGGTGATCTGGTGATTGCGTGATTTGGTGATTTGGCGATTGGTCTCGCACACTCACCCACTCACCCGCTCTCTCGCCACCCCACCGTTCATCACAATTGCGCGAGCACACGCTGCAGGATCGCGGTCTTGTCCATCGCTTCGAGATACTCGCCCAGCGGAGACGAGTCGGCGACGACGCCTCCGCCGCTGGAATAGTCGAGCGTGCCGTCGATGAGGTCGTATCGATTCGCGGGCCGCTGGCCGGTGATCGAGGCGGTGCGAATGGCGACGTTGAGCGTGAGCGAGCCGTCGCAGCCGAAGAAGCCGATGGCGCCGCAATATGGGCCGCGCCGGACCGGTTCGAGTTCGTCGATGATCTGCATGGCGCGGATTTTCGGCGCGCCCGTCACGGAACCCGGCGGGAAAGCGCTCCGCAGCAGATCGGCGAGGCTCGTCCCCGGCCGCAACGAGCCCCCCACTTCCGCCACGCCGTGCACGATCGTCGGGTGCTCCTCGATGTCGCGAGCGCTCCGCACGCGGATGGTTCCGAACTCACACACCCGGCCGAGATCGTTGCGCATGAGATCGACGATCATGTGCAGCTCGGCGGCGTCCTTCTCCGAGCGGGTGAGATCGCTGATGCCTTCAGAACTCGCCGCGCCCGCGCCCGATGCGCGGCGGGTGCCTTTGATCGGCCGCGTGATGACCTCGCCCGTCGCGCCATCGACGTGGAGGAACAGTTCGGGACTCATGGAGAGGATTGTTCGCCCGCCCGGAAGTTCGAGGTGCGCGCCGTACCACGCCTGCGACGTCCGCAATGCGCATGCCCCGAAGCGGCGCACGCTGCCCGTCAGTGACGCCGAGAGGCGCCGCGTCAGGTTCACCTGGAAGACGTCGCCGGCGGCGATGTAGTCGATGATGCGGCTGACGCAATCGAGGTGCTCGTCGGGCGAGAGGCCGCCGCGAAGCTCGCCGATTTCAACTTCTTCGCCGATCGCCGCAGTCAGTGGCTCCACCTGCGGCAGGATCCTCGACGGCGTTCGTCCCTGGGCATCAGGCTCCCCGGACCACACGCCCGATCGCACGTCGAACCGCATGATCCGCGGGCACCATGCCAGCGCGAAGTCCGGCCAGTCGCGGTCATCAACCGCGCCGCGGTTGCATTGGGCGGATGGTTCGATGCCGCGAAACAGGTCGTAAGAGAGATACCCGATCCAGCCGGACGACCCGGAGGCGGCGTGCGAAGCGCCCGCTCGCGACGCGGTCAGAGCGCGGTCCAGATCGCACAGCGGATCGTGCTTCATGTGCGGAAGCCAAGGCGGCGCCGCGCCGCCCGTGGCGCTGATCCACGCCGAGCGGCCTTGCTGATGAACCAGCCAGCCCGCGGGCTCCGCCAGCATCGACGTCGTCGCCCAGCGTTCGTGCAGCCGCCCGGAATGCAGACAGACCATCGGCCGATCGGCGGGCCACCGCATCATCGCGTCAAGCGGATCGATGGGGCGCGACAGCGAGGCCGCCCGATCGGAACTGCGGCCCGGAGGGGGGCCGCAAGGGGGGCTGCAAGGGGGGCTGAAAGGGGGGGTGCGAGGATGGGTGAGCGAGCGATTGGAGGCCACGGCGCGGATCATACGACGAGTTGGCCTCATCCACCGCGTGCAATTCTTCGCCGGCAAGCCCCAAATCGGCCTTGCGGGGTGCTACACTGCCGGATTCGACGGCAAGTGTACCCGAAAGGAACCCGATCAATGACCACGCTGGTCGCCCCGGTGAAATCCGTGAGCACACCCAAGAGCACGCCCAGGAGCAAGTCAGGCAACCGAGCACCGAGGTCTCGATCGAGCTCGCGCTCCGCCGCCCGGCCCAGCTCGCGCTCAACCTCACGAACGCCCCCCGGCCGCTCCAGCGCGCGGGTGAGCGAGCGCTTTGTGTACGGATTCGACGACGTTTCGGCGCTGAAGTTCGAAAAGCCCAAGCTGCTTCTGGGCGGCAAAGGGGCCAACCTCGCGGAGATGACATCCATCGGGCTGCCCGTCCCGGCCGGGTTCACCATCACGACCGAGGCGTGCGAGGCCTATGAGGCGGCGGGCGGCAAGCTGCCCGCGGGCCTGATCGATGAGGTCGGCCGCCACGTCAAGGCGATGGAGGAAAAGTCCGGCAAGCAGCTCGGCTCCAGCGAACGGCCGCTGCTGGTTTCCGTGCGAAGCGGCGCTGCGGTCTCGATGCCCGGCATGATGGACACCGTCCTCAACCTCGGACTCAACGACCGGGCGGTGCGCGGCCTGGCCACGGCGACCAAGAACGAACGCTTCGCCTACGACGCCTATCGCCGGCTCATCAACATGTTCGGCGACGTCGTCATGGGCGTCTCGCACGAGCATTTCGAAGAGGCCTTCGACCGAATCAAGAAGAAGTTCAAGTCCAAGCAGGACACCGACGTGCCCGGCGCGGGCATGCGCGAACTCTGCGAAGCCTACAAGAAGGTCATCCGCAGGGAGACCGGCAAGAACTTCCCGCAAGACCCGCAAGCGCAGCTCGAAGCCGCCATCGAGGCTGTGTTCAAGAGTTGGAACGCTGCGCGAGCCGTTCGATATCGCGAGATCAACAATATCACTGGCCTTCGCGGCACGGCCGTCAACGTACAGGCGATGGTCTTCGGCAACATGGGCAACGACTCCGGCACGGGCGTCGCCTTCACCCGCAATCCCTCCACGGGCAAGAACGAGTTCTATGGCGAGTTCCTGATCAACGCGCAGGGCGAGGACGTTGTCGCCGGCATTCGTACGCCGCAGCCCCTGAACGAAATGAAGCGGTGGAACCGCACCGTCTTCCAGCAGCTTCTGAAGATCAAGGACCTGCTCGAGAAGCACTACCGCGAGATGCAGGACATCGAGTTCACCATCGAGCGCGGCACGCTGTTCATGCTTCAGACGCGCACGGGAAAGCGGACGGGGCCCGCCGCGGTGAAGATCGCTGTCGATATGGTCAAGGAGCGGCGCATCACCCAGCAGGATGCGCTGCTGCGGATTCCCGCGGAGGACCTGACGCAGTTGCTTCTGCCGAGCTTCTCCGATTCGGACAAGCGCGGCGCGAAGGTCATCGCCACCGGGCTTCCGGCGTCGCCCGGCGCCGCCACCGGTCGCCTG